>JAUXIZ010000028.1 GCA_030620855.1 candidate division WWE3 bacterium | reverse complement strand
TTCGAAGTTGAGACCGCAGACGACAGAAAAGCAGTTCTGAAGCACCTGTCGGACGCCATGATTCAAAAGATTACGACATCATCCGGGGAAATCTGGCCTAAGCTTATTGACTTGGTTTTTGAGTTTTTGGAGGAAAAGAATTTAATGGCTTACATGGTTCAAGCTGATGAACAGGCCTTTGTTAAAAACTTGGGATACACGGGTGAGATGAGGGAGTTTGAGGGAGATTATCTTCATATCTCCGATAACAATTTTGGGGGCCGCAAGACCGATATGTTTATGACGCAGCAAGTGGACCAGTCTTTGACAAGACTGGAGAACGGCACGTGGAGGAAAAAGGTTTCTATTAAGTACTACAATCCGCAAAAATACGATAACTGGGTTTCGGCGGTTTACCGTGATTTTGTCCGTCTTTATGTGCCAAAAGGATCTAAATTAGTGTCGGTGACCGGGACAAACCATATTTGGAGCAAACCTAACCAATCTTCCAAAAAAGTACAAAACCCTTCCGGTTGGACTGAGTTTGGTAAAACAGTCTTTGGTGCATTCTTTAAGGTCGAGCCCCAAAAGGAGCATACTTTAACCTTTACATACGATCTTCCGGAAGGTGTGGTTGGGGCGGGGGAGTATGAGCTCTTGATGCAAAAGCAGTCTGGTACAAATATAGGTCTTGTAGAGATAAAAATCGATGGTAATATTGAATCGTTCGACCTAACAACCGACATGGAAATAACCTTGCCGGTTGGTGAGTAGAGGTCGCAACCCACTGCCTATATTTAAGGAGTTCCTGCCTTAATGCCTACCTTTAAAGAAGAAGGAATCGTAATTCGAAAAAAAGACTTTGGCGAAGCCGATAAGATATTAACTATCTACACGCGGGGTCGGGGAAGAATAACCGCCTTTGCGCCCGGCGCACGCAAGGTAACCTCACGAAAAACTTCCGCAACTGAGCTTTTTACCCACGGCTACTACTTTTTCCACAAAGGGAAAAATATGGACGTTATCACCGAATGGGAAATCCTAAACACTTTTTACCAGCTCAGGGACGATCTTAATAAAGCTGCGCTTGCCTTTTATATGGCGGAGCTTTTAAACGCCTTTCTTGTTGACGGCCAGCCGCATTACCCAACTTACCGGCTCTTTTTGGAATCCATGTCCCTTCTTTCGCGAGCTAAGGAAAACCACGAGCTTTGGGTTAGGGCTTTTGAAGTCAAAGCCCTAAACCATCACGGGTTTGGGCCGGAACTTTACCAGTGCGCATCCTGCACCAACCCACTTTCTGTCGAAAAATATTTCCAAGTTGGTCATGGAGGGACCGTATGCCGCGATTGTTTTGAAGACGGACTTCTTTTGACGGAAGACCAGCTTCTTTTTATCCGCAAGTTGGCCCGGCTCAACTGGAATGAGCTGTCGCGCTTGAGGTATGAGGACCATCAGCTTATCGATTCGGAAAAGATTTTAGCCCACTATCTTAGAGAAACTTTGGAGAAGGAGCTTTCAGCCGCCGATTTTGTAAAGCAAGCAAGGCGGGAAATCAAAATAACGGCTAGAAAGAAATAAGCCCCAAGTGTTAACCTATTAGCAGCATGGCTTCAGATCGGTTCGAAAAAGTCGTTTCTTTGGCTAAGCGCCGCGGTTTTGTTTATCCATCTTCGGAGATTTACGGAGGACTTTCCGGTTTTTGGGATTTTGGCCCTTTGGGTACGGAGCTCAAAAATAACATCAAAAGTGCGTGGTGGGAGACGGTTGTTTGGAGCAGGGAAGATGTTGTTGGGCTTGATTCAGCCATTATCTATAACCCCAAGGTTTGGGAGGCCTCCGGTCACACCGAAAATTTCGCCGATCCACTCGTTGAGTGCAAAGGTTGCCATCAGAGGTTCCGCGAGGATACTCTAGAGAAAAAGCAGTGTCCAAACTGCGGCGGCAAAGAATTCACCAAGCCTAAAATGTTTAATCTTATGTTTAAGACTTACGTTGGGCCGGTTGAGGATGAGGAAGGATTGGCATACCTGCGGCCAGAGACGGCTCAGGGAATTTTCATCAACTTTCAAAACATTGTTAACACCAACCGCTTAAAGATGCCTTTTGGCATCGCTCAAATTGGCAAGGCCTTTAGGAACGAGATTACAACCGGAAATTTCATCTTCCGATCCCGAGAATTTGAACAGGCGGAGCTGGAGTGGTTCTGCCACCCCAAGGAAGCGGATAAGTGGTTTAAGTTTTGGCAAAAAGAAAGAATTTCTTGGTATGAGGCGTTGGGTATGAAGAGGAAAAGCTTGAGATTCCGCGAGCATGAGGTCACCGAGCGGGCCCACTACGCGGTTACCGCTTTTGATATTGAGTACAACTTTCCTTGGGGGTGGGGCGAGCTTGAGGGGATTGCCAATCGGAGCGACTTTGATCTTAAGGTCCACAACCTTTCTTATAAAGATGAAGAAACCGGAGAAGAATTTGTCCCTTATGTTGTGGAACCGTCGGTTGGGATTGAGCGTTCGGCATTTGCATTTCTTTTGGACTCTTACGATGAGGAAGGGGAGGGGAGCAAAAAGCGAGTCGTTCTAAAACTCCACCCCCGCCTTGCACCCTATAAAGTTGCGGTTTTTCCGCTGGTCGCCAACAAACCCAATCTGGTTAAAAAGGCCCGCGGGATTTATGACTCTCTAAAGGGAGAGTTTCCGGTTGCTTGGGATGATCGGGGCAACATCGGGAAGCGCTACTTTGCCCAGGATGAAATCGGTACTCCGTGGTGCGTAACAGTTGATTACGATACTTTAGAAGATGGTACGGTCACCGTCCGCGACCGTGATACAACCAAGCAAGATCGGATAGTAATTGACGATTTACTTCCTTACTTTTCTTCCAAGATATAACCCTAGATCTTTAGGGCTTGACTTATCTAATTATTTTCCTTTAAAGTGGTGATAAGTGGCGGTTGGTGCCTTAAGGTGGTGCTAAATGCCGCTTGGTGTCTATAAACACCTGCCCTTTAATAAAAGATCATGCTTATCGGTGAATACCGTGTGCGAGTGGGTGCCAAAAACAGGGTTGCCTTGCCTAAGAAGCTCCGGGAAGATCTCGCGGACAATGTAGTTGCAATGAGAGGTTATGAAGGGGCGCTTCTTCTGGTTTCCAAGGGTAGCTGGGCATCTTTGATCGAAGAGGTTCTCAACGGGCCTTTAACCGATCCTAAAGTGCGCGATACCGCCCGTTTTCTTATGGGTGGTGCGCATGAGATTGAGTTTGATTCTCAGGGCCGGTTTGTTTTACCCCAGCCGTTGGTTGAGCATTCGGGAGTAAAACCCGGGGAAGAGGTTGTTTTTGTAGGGCTTGGCAAGTGGGTTGAGCTTTGGTCGGCCGAAAGGTGGAACAAGCGCCTGGAACAGCTGGGCGAAGAAGCCTCCGGCAGCTTAAAGCTTTAGTTTTTATGAAAGCAGTTCACAAACCGGTACTTCTTAAGGAGGTACTGGATATCTTACAAGTTAAACCCCGGGGGCGTTACATTGACGCAACCTGCGGTGAAGGCGGTCACGCCACTGCGATTTTAGAAAAGGGTGGTGAGGTCTTGTGCATTGACCAGGATCCTTCAATTTTGGAGCGGGCAAAGCGCAGATTGAGCGGCAAGGTTAGCTTTGCGGTCGGGAACTTTAAGGATATTTTGGAACTTGCCAAAGAAAATGGATTCACCAGTGTTGACGGCGTGCTCATGGATTTAGGCATCTCTTCCTGGCATTTTGAGGAGTCTGGGAGGGGATTTACCTTCCAGAAGGACGAGCCTTTGGATATGAGGGTCGATCCCGCGCTTTCCGTCACCGCAGCAGATCTTTTAAACGGCTTAACAAAAAATGAACTGGAAAAGCTTTTTCGACAACTTGGTGAAGAGAAGCGGGCTGGCAAGTTTGCTCGCGCTATTGTTAGCGCCCGTGCCGTAAGGCCCTTCTCTGCAACTTCCGAACTGGTTGAGGTTATAGAGAAGGCTACAGGCACAAAACAAAAAGGGAAGTTGCATCCGGCAACCAAAGTTTTTCAAGCGCTCCGGATCGCAGTGAACGATGAAATAAACTCTCTGCGGTCCGTACTGCCCCGAGCGTTTGAGGCAATACGCGCCGGGGAAACTCTTGCAGTGATAAGTTTTCACTCGCTGGAGGACCGGGTGGTTAAGGATTACTTTAAGGATTTGGAAAAGAGCGGTTTGGGTGAAATCCTAACCAAAAAACCGGTTACCCCCGCCAAGGACGAGGTAGAATCCAATCCTCGCTCACGCTCGGCAAAGCTGAGAGGTATCAGAAAAATAAAATGAAAAAAATCTTTGCCGTGCTATTTTTCGCAACAATTGTGGCTCAAGTAGTTTTAACCAATTCTTTGGTTACTAAAGGTCGGCGCATGGATGAGCTTGCCGTCGAAAAAGAGGTTCTGCAGTCCCGCCTTTTGGAACTTGATAACCAGATTGCCCAAGCATCTTCTCTTTCCTCAATTCGCGAGAAGGCGAAAGAAATGGGGATGAGGCCCGGAAAACTCAAATATCTTCCTCCGCAACCGGTTGCTCTTAAACGCTAATGCGCCTGAGGCTCACTCTTTTCCTCTTTTTTCTAGGGTTTGCTGCGGTTGTCGGTAAGCTTTTTTATATCCAAGTTCTTAACCACGAACACTACCAAATTGAAGCGGAGCGTCAGCATATTTTTGCTTCGGAAATCCCGGCCGAACGTGGAAAAATATTTTCCTCCGGGGGGGTTTTGGTTACCAATGAAGAGTCCTACCGCGTTTTTGCCAATCCTCAGGAATTAGAAGATCCCAGAAAAGCGGCCAAAGACATCGTCCCGGTTCTTCTTGAGGATGGTCGGTTTTTCAGCTATAACCCGATGCCCAAAGACACAAAAGATCCCAAAGCGTATCTTTTAGCCCGGGTTGAGGAGATCCTGTCGAAAAAAGAGCAGCTTTGGGTCTCTTTGGCAAGGAAAATCCCGGCAAGCTTGATCTCTAAACTCAAAGAAAAAGACATCAGCGGCTTGGGGTTTGAGCCCGACCCCAGAAGGTTTTATCCGGAAAGCAACCTGGCCTCCGCTGTTTTGGGGTTTGTCGCCTCCGACGAGGATGGAATCGACACGGGCTACAACGGCCTGGAGGGCTACTACGATGGGGATTTTAAGGGCAAAGCCGGAAGCTTGGCCCAAGAGCGCTCCGCCTCCGGTTGGGCAATTTTAATCGGCAACTCCATATCTGTTGATGCCCAAAACGGCGCGGATCTTTACCTAACCATCAATCGGGGTATTCAGTCGATTTTGGAAGCTAAGATTGAAGAAGGAGTCAAACGCTACGGCGCTAAAAGCGGGTCATTCGTAGTTTTGGAGCCTAAAACCGGAAAGGTTTTGGCGATGGGTAATTACCCGAGCTTTGATCCCGGAAATTTTAGCCCCTATGTTTCCCCCACCGCTAAGACTAAAAAATATAAAAAGGAGTTTCGGAATCTATCTATCGCCACAAGCTACGAGCCGGGATCCATTATGAAACCGATGACCATC
>JAUXIZ010000031.1 GCA_030620855.1 candidate division WWE3 bacterium | reverse complement strand
TCCCAACCCGATGGCTAAGAAGGATACTATTACGTGAACTCTTAAGTTCTGATGGAAGAGAAGAGTATGCTTTAATCCGCGTAGCGCATGCCAAAAAGATTTGATAAGTCTATTTGCGTGGATCATCGCCATAATTTTAGCGCAGTAGTGGGGAGACTACTGATTGAGCCGTTCTTGGGTTTAATCAGATTTATTTTCCAGGATTTCTTGAAATCTATCTCGATTAAGTTGCAGTTCATCAACAGTGGTGTTCAGTCTTTGCCTTAGATGAGTTTCTACATCATCTCTTCTATCTGTTGAAAATTTTTCAAGCAGTGATTCTCTTCTAGTTTGGTAATTGTCGATCGCTCTGTCTATCGCGTCTTTTGCCTGGTCGGGGACTTGATCTCTTACTCTCTCAAGAGTAGATCGGTGTCGATCCATTGATTCTAATATTTTTTGATGTATCTCTTCCCTCCGCTCTTGAACTTGCTCTGCTCTCTCTTGTGCTCGTTGTAAGTGGTTTTGCCAACGGTCGGCGGCCTCCGCCAAAAGCTCGTCCCTACCGAGTCGCGCCAGGCGCTTCATTTCGGCGACCCTGCGCTGAGCGTGCTTTATCTCTAGGTTCGCTATCGCTTCGTCTCCTTGGAAGTTAGCGATAAACCTCTCGATAGATTCTTGCCAGGTTCTTAAAAAGTAAAAAGGACTGTTGTGGGCTAAAGTTGCTTCCTCAATATCCTCGTAAGATTCGGCCGTTGCACTGTGTGCAAAAACCAGAGGAGTGAAAATCAAAAGGGCGAAAACCAAAATTGCTGTTACCGACTTTAGAACTTTTAGCACAGAGATATTATATTAAATAATTTTGCGCAAGAGCAAGTCGGTTTTACTTTTGTTAGATTAAGTTAACCAATGGCTGAACTTGAAAAATTCCGCAAAGAAAAAAACGAGTTCTTTGGAACCAGTCTGCAGTCTCCAATACCTACAGAAGAATTAGACTCTTTTGAAGGATTAAAGTATTACTCCAAAAATCCGGATCTTAGGTTTGAGGTCTTATTGGAAAAAATATCGGAGGAGGATCTAGAGTTTGAGACTTCAACAGGAGAGAAGAAGAATTACAAGAAAGTTGGAGCGCTAAACTTTGAAGTTGCAGGAGAGCCTGCCCAGCTTATGCTTTACCAAGCCGAAAGCGGTTCTTATTTTCTTCCGTTTCGCGATGTGACATCCGGTAAAGAAACCTACGGCGCCGGCCGGTATCTGGAGGTAAAAGATAAAGACGGGAAGATCAAGCTCGATTTTAATTTTGCCTATAACCCTTATTGTGCATATAACACCAGCTACTCTTGCCCGCTTCCTCCTGCGGAAAATTGGCTGAAGGTCCCCATTGAAGCGGGGGAGAAGAAATTCCACGATTGAAATCATCTCTAAACTGCGGTAAACTTTAGCGTCTCTTTGGGCCCGGAACGGGTTAAGAGCAAAAGGAGGACTGTTTGTGAGAGGACTGCTGTTGGACGTTTTGATGATTGGACTCATCATTTTGGGGATTGGTATTCCAGCCGGTTTCATTAACGTAGGCCCAATCTCCGCACAACTGGAGAGCGACTTGGTTTTTCGCACTGTAGTGGTGATCGCTTTCGATGCCGCGATTCTTGGCCTTGTCTTGGTTTTGGGTTTGTTCAAGCTCAACCGGATGGCCGCGATCCTGGCGGGTTTGATTATCATTGAGAGCGTGGTCTTGGGCATTACCGCTATGGACTTTGGACTGACCGAGATGGGCATATTGCTCATCGCCGCTTGCGTTCTTTCCATGGTGATGGGGTGGGTGATTATGCGGTTCTTTGGCAACCGGGCTAGAGTTAGAGCCTTAACACTCTAGTCCAAAAGGATGTGAGTTTCTCACATCCTTTTTCTTTTATACTGGTTGTGTGAATAAACGCCAAAGCCATTTAAATCTTCATGATGTCATCCTTGGTGGTCAGGACGGGTTGGTGAACGTTTTGGGGGTTACTCTTGGAGTCGCGGCGGCAAGCGCCGACACCCGTTTCATTCTTGCCGCGGGTTTGGCCGCAACCTTTGCCGAGTCTTTCTCCATGGCGGCCGTGGCTTACACTTCTTCTTTAACCGGAGTTCGGGCTCCTTTGGATGCCTTAATTGTTGGGGTATCGGCACTTTTTGGATCCTTTATCCCGATTATTCCTTTTATCCTCCTTCCTATTCCTTTGGCGATGGGAGTGGCGGTTGGGGTTTCGGGGGTATGTCTTTTCCTACTTGGCCTTTACAAGGCTAAAATCTTAAATACGGCATTCTGGCGAGGTGGCTTGGAAATCACCGTTATAGGAATGGCGGCCGCTTTTATTGGGTATCTAGTGGGGCTGATCTTTAAAGCTTCAGCGGTTTAGAGTCATTCGATTTTTATTCCCTTTCCTCCTTTGAACTTGCTCCAAAATCTGTGCCATTTTAGAGGGATTAAAACCATTTTTAGGCCAAGAAGAATTATTAGCGTTGGCCAAAAAATGCTCCAAAACTCGGCCGAAATTAGCCCTAGGTTGCTAAGGAGCCAAAAAACTCCCAGGAAGACTATTAAACTACCAATTAAAATCAATTAATACCACCTCCTTCATAAGTTAATTATATCCAGAAATTTCTAGCTAAAACAAAAAGACCGACTATCTGTGAAGTTAATCGGTCTCATCTTTCCCACCATTCTTCTTGGGATCAATGTTTACAATTTCTCCGTCTTTGTATACCGTCTCCAGTTTGGCGGTTGCCGGCCAAGGGGTAGGGTAGTTCACAAAGGTGATCTGAATCGAGTTGCCTTTAAAGAATTCCTCGATCGCCGCGTCCGAAAACCCTTGGGATTCGAGAAACTCCCGCAATGCTTTGTTTTTGTCTTCTCCCATCTCTCCTCCTTTCTCAACAGTTTACCAGCTCCGGGTTTGCAACATATCCGCTTATACTGACTCCTCCGGCTACGGGTTGCCCGTCCCTTGTTTCTCTGGTAAGATAGTTCGGTCTTAAATAGGCACCTTGAGGGGCCTATTTAAATTCTAGGTAAGATTAATTAGATGGTAGAAGAAAAGCTCTCACAAATGAAGGGTTTCAAAGCTCCGCTTGAGCGGGTGCGAAATATCGGCATTATTGCCCATATCGATGCCGGTAAAACCACTACCACCGAGCGGGTTCTCTATTACACCGGCCGAACTTACAAGGTTGGTGAAGTTCACGAGGGGGCTGCGGTTATGGATTGGATGGAGCAGGAGCAAGAGAGGGGAGTAACGATCACCGCCGCCGCAACTACCACTTTTTGGAATGACCATCGGATAAACATTATCGACACTCCGGGACATGTTGACTTTACCGCTGAGGTAGAACGCTCTTTGCGGGTTTTGGATGGGGCGGTTGTTGTTTTTGACGGTAAAGAAGGCGTGGAGCCACAGTCGGAAAAGGTTTGGCGACAGGCTGACAAGTACCGCGTACCTCGCATTTGCTATGTGAATAAGATGGACGGACTCGGGGCTGACTTTGAAAAAGACTTGGATTCCATCAAAGAAAAACTTGACGCTAAAGTTGCCGTTTTAAACTTTCCAATCGGCAAGGAGGACGAATTTTCTGGCGTTGTTGATGTTTTGACTCAAAAGGCTTACAGGTTTGAGGGTGATATGGGGGAAAAGGTTGTCGAGGAAGAGGTACCGGACGATCTTATGGAAGAGCTGAAAAAATACCGCGCCAAAACAATTGAAGCGGTTGCTGAAGAAGATGAGGACCTTCTGGAAAAGTATGTTGGCGGAGAGGAGCCAACCCAAGATGAGCTCAAGAGGGCGCTTCGGTCCGCTACCCTTGCCGGCCAAATTTTTCCGGTTTTGTGCGGCTCTTCCCTCAAAAATAAAGGAGTGCAGAAAGTTCTTGATGCGGTAATTGATTATCTTCCTTCCCCGCTGGACACTCCGCCTGTTACCGGTATTGACTTTGAAGGAAAAGAGGCAACCCGCAAAACTGATGAGTCGGAACCGCTTTCCGCTTTAGCCTTTAAAGTTCAAACCGATCCTTTTGTGGGTCGGCTGACTTACATCCGTGTTTACTCCGGCAAGTTGGAGTCCGGCTCTTATGTTTTGAACTCAACCAAAGGTCAAAAAGAACGCGTTTCCAGAATTCTTTTGATGCATGCAGACAGCCGCGAGGAGATCAAGGAGATCGCCGCGGGGGAGATCGCCGCGGTTATCGGTCTTTCTAATACTACAACCGGTGATACCATTTCCGCGGAAAAGGCCCCGATTATTTTGGAAAGCATCACCTTCCCTAATCCTGTTATTTCCGTCATGATTGAGCCTAAAACCAAGGCTGATCAGGAAAAGCTTGGCGAGGCAATGCATAAGCTTTCTGAGGAGGATCCTACTTTTAAGATTTCTACCAACCACGAGACAGGGGAAACCATTATTTCCGGAATGGGGGAGTTCCACCTGGAGATCTTGGTAGACCGGATGAAGCGAGAGTTCAACGTGGAGGCCAACGTTGGAGCGCCGCAGGTTGCTTATAAGGAAACTATTACCAGCCCCGTTAAACAGGAAGGAAAATACATCCGCCAGTCCGGGGGGCGCGGCCAGTATGGGCATGTTTTCTTGGAGCTTGAACCCTTGCCGGCCGGAACAGAGTTTGAGTGTGTCGACAAGATTGCAGGTGGGTCTATCCCTAAGGAGTTTATACCGGCCGCCCAAAAGGGTATAAAAGAAGCGCTTGGCAAAGGTGTTTTGGCCGGATATCCACTGGTTGATGTTAGGGTTACGCTT
>JAUXIZ010000007.1 GCA_030620855.1 candidate division WWE3 bacterium | reverse complement strand
TGCTAAATTTAACTACTTTATCTTTTCCCGTGGTTTTAGCTTGGTACATCGCTTTATCGGCTCTTTTAATCAGATTTTCTAAACTCAATCCTGACTCCTGTTGCGCAACTCCAATACTAACCGTTACTACTAAATCTTTAAAGTTGGGAATTTTCACTCGGCTCTTAATGGCTTTGCGGAGTTCTTCGGCCTTAAAGTTTGCGTCTTTTTCTCCTGCCCCAATTAACGCTACGACTATCTCTTCCCCTCCCCATCGACCGATAAAGTCGGATATCCTAAGTTTTTCAGATACTAGAGAGGAAACGTATTTTAGTATCTTATCTCCGATTTCATGTCCATAAGTATCGTTGATCTTTTTGAAGTTATCAATGTCCATAAATATCAAGGACATAGAGTCGATGATGAAGTGGGTTCTCTGATCTGGATTCTCTTTGTGGAATCGAGTCTCTTTTATGAATTTTTCTGCAAGTTCTACAAAGCCCCTCCGGTTAAGAACTTTAGTTAACGGATCTTTGGTGATAAGCTGTTCGAGTTCTTTTATTTTGAGATCTTTTTTGTGCAGCTCTTTCTTGAGGTTTTCTTTTCTGCCTTCCACGCTAGTAGTTTCTCACAAAAACAGAGTTAATTGGTAAATTGTGGGCATGGTGTATAAGGTGCGGGTTTTAGTGGAGCGGGATACGGGAATCGAACCCGTCTCTTCAGCTTGGAAAGCTGACGTTAAGCCACTTAACTAACCCCGCCTAACACTATCTTAAAACAAAAAACACAGATTAGTTATATCTGGTACCCCGAGCAGGATTCGAACCTGCAACCTTTGCCTTAGAAGGGCACTGCTCTATCCATTGAGCTACCGGGGCATGGTGCGCCTTGAGGGACTCGAACCCCCAACCTTACGGTCCGAAGCCGCACGCTCTATCCAATTGAGCTAAAGGCGCTGGGGTGACCGGTGGGATTTGAACCCACGGCATCCTCCTCCACAGGGAGGCGCTCTACCACTGAGCTACGGCCACCATGGTGCCCCCGGTAGGATTTGAACCTACGACACACCGCTTAAGAGGCGGGTGCTCTAACCGCTGAGCTACGAGGGCAAGAAACTACCGCTTTTTAATGATAAGACAAAAACATGCGTTAAGCAACAGGGTAACATAAGCTCTCCAAGACCTATAATACTTGACTGAGGCCTTTTTTCCTAGTAAACTATAAGTTGCCTGAGTAAGAGGTTGGCAATTTTCACCTCTTCGATAAATTGCCAATTTTGCTTAGGCATTTATGGTTTTTGGAAAAATCGACAAAATTTTGGATGTTGTTAACCCGCGAAAGCGGGTTCGCTTCTCATTTGGCAAAGTTAAGCTTTCCCAGCTTAAGCGTGGGTGGCTGTATCTTTATATGTTTTTTATCCTTTTTGCACCTTTTTCCCGGATTGGGGTTGTGCATGCTCCGATTTTGCCAAAGCGCGTGGAGGCTAAGGTGGATACCAGAGCACAGGAGCTCAGGGCGTTTCTTGAAAAATATAATTCCCCATTGGCGCTTCATGCTAAGAAATTCATTGCAGTTTCTGATAAATACGGGTTTGACTGGAGGTTCTTGCCGGCGATTGCCGGTACCGAGTCCACTTTTGGTCTTCGATACATTAAAGGAACCTACAACCCTTTTGGTTGGGGAAGCGGTCGGATCCAGTTTACTTCTTGGGAAGACGGAATAGAGGCCGTCGCTAAAGCATTGTGGGAGAAGTATCTACTTAAAGGTAAGCGCCCTTTGGCGGTTGAGGGTATTGGGAAAATCTATGCCGAGTCTCCTTATTGGCCAAGGAGTGTCCGTTACTGGATGAGCAAGATCTCTCCCCATAAACTGGCGACCCGTTAACCTTTTACGCAGTGATAGAATATTGATGAAAGTGGGGGTGATTGTGCCCGCTGGGGTGGTGGAATGGCAGACACGGAGGGCTTAAGACCCTCTGAGGGTAATACCTCGTGCGAGTTCGACTCTCGCTCCCAGCACCATGCTTGACATTGCCGCCCATTTTCGTTAAAAAAAGGTGAGTTATCATATTGGAAAGTATTCGAGAAGGGGTGGTAGAAGAAACATGGAAGAGGAAACAAGTCAAAATACCTGCACAGATTGCGGTGGTTCAACGAATCCATCCGATGAAACAGATGAAACAGAGGAAGATGAAAAGACCAAGGAGAATTAATTAAAGTGGCAGAAACACAAGTATCCCGGAAAGGTTCGGAGGTTACTCTAGTAGTAAACATTCCTGCTAAGAAGGTTAAGGAAGCGTTTGCAAGTATTAAAGAAGAAGCTGTTAAGCAAGTTAAAGTTTCCGGTTTTAGAGCCGGCAAAGTACCCAAAAATGTTGCGGAAAAACATTTAAGCGAGGAAGAGCTTGCAAAGTCTCTTTTCCAAGAGTTGGTGCCGGTTGCGTACGCTCAAGCTATTTCAAAGGAAGGGATTAAACCAATAATCCCTCCTCAAATCAACGTTAAATCATATAAGAAAGATGAGGAGCTGATTTTTGAGGCCAAAACGGCCGAGATTCCTCCCGTTGACCCTGGAAATTACAAGAAAGCGCTTAAAGGTCTAAAACCCAAAATCATTTACGGCCCCCAAGGCAAGCCTCTTAAGGATGAGGGAGAAGTTACCGCAGCCCAAGTTTTGGAGAAACTGCGGGAAACCGCCAAAGTTGATGTTCCCCACATTCTTGTGGACTACGAAGTACAAAGGATGCTTTCGTCCCTCATTGACCAGGTGAGAACTTTGGGACTTAGTATGGACCAGTACTTATCTTCCCAAGGCAAAACTGCAGAGGGAGTCCGCAAAGAATACCACGAGAATTCCGAGCGCAACCTCAAAGATGAGTTTATTTTGGCGGATGTGGCTAAAAAAGAGGGAATTAAGGTTGGACCTAAAGAAATAGACGAAGCAATCGATGCCATACTTGATGAGAAAGTTAAGGCAAATCTAGGAAGCGAGCAGGGAAGAGCCTACCTTGAGGATGTTTTGCGAAAGAGAAAAACAGTTGAGCATTTACTTGAGTTTGCCAAAGGCAAGAGTTGATAGTGAGAGTTTATTAGTCTAGAATTTATTAGAAATGCCATCATATCCGATCCCTTACATAGTTGAACAGACCCCCAGAGGCGAGCGCGTCTCCGATATCTTTTCCCGGCTCCTTAAGGAACGAATAGTTTTTTTGGCCGGTCCGATTTCCGATGGGTTGGCAAACGTAGTTATTGCCCAACTTTTACTTTTGCAGCAGCAAGACCCCAAAAAAGAGATAAAAATGTATATTAACTCTCCCGGAGGATCCGCTTATGCCGCTTTTGCAATCTATGACACTATACAGCAGTTAAGCAATCCTATCTCGACCATTGCGGTTGGGGTGGCGGCATCGGCAGCAACTCTCATTTTGGCATCAGGCGCAAAAGACAAACGAGCGGCACTTTCCCATACCCTGGTGCATATGCACCAGCCAGTAGGTGAAGCAGGAGGTCAAGCTTCCGATATAGAAATATCCGCTAAAGAGATTTTAAGGCTTAAAGATCTTTACGCAGAAACTCTCGCAAAGCACGCCGGACAGACTAAAACCAAGGTTTTAAACGATATTGATCGAGACGTCAATATGACCCCGGAAGAAGCCAAACGCTACGGTTTGATTGATAAGATCATTAAATAGTTTTCTCCCGTGTTATCATATATTTGCGCGCTGGATTTTGGGCGGTTAGCTCAGTTGGTTAGAGCGCAGCATTGACATTGCTGAGGTCAGAGGTTCGAATCCTCTACTGCCCACCATTACCTGTATGCGACTTTTTACTGATTTAAGAAGACTTTATTATCTGAGAATCGAAAATTTGAGTTGACACCACTCTGGCCCGATAGTATTATTTACTCAACCATAAACTAAATCCTTTGAAAGGAGGAAGACGTGAAACGCATTCGCAAGCGTCTTAGCTTGACCCTATTTGTTCTTTTGGTTTTAGGAGCAATCTTTGGTGGAGGTTATTTCTTTGGCCTTCGCCAAAACCAGCCCACTGAAGGCCAGATCGTTTTGAGCACCATTACAAATGAGCGTCTTGCTAAGTTTGCTCCCTTGATCCAGATGTTTGAAGTTATCCAAGATCGCTTCTATTTCAGTCTCCCTACTGACGAGGAGATGATCGAGGGCGCGATTCAAGGGATGATTGACACGCTTCCGGGCGAAGGTGCCGAGTTCACCTACTACTTCAACCCCCTTAGGGCCAAGATCAACAGATCCATGATGGCGGGAGGGTTTGCCGGTATCGGCGTGAGAATCACCATCGAAAACGGCCAAACGATTATTGTTTCTACAATGCCTGACGGTCCTGCGGAAAGAGCCGGGCTGAAACCAGGTGATGTGCTCATCGCCGTTGATGGTGAGAGTATCGAGGGCGTCCCTTGGGAAATCCGAAGCGGACTGCTCCGCGGTGAAGCGGGTAGCACAACCACGCTCACCATTTTCCGAATTGGTGAAGGCCGGCTTGATGTTGATGTAACGCGAGATTTCGTTCCTACTCCCAGCGTTCTGACCCGTATTTTAGGCGATGGGCAGGTTGGCTACATCTCTTTGGAGATTTTTGGTGATACGGCTGCCGATGAAGTTAGGGAAGCTCTAAAACAGTTTCTCAATGAGGACGGGGTGGAAGCGATTATCCTGGATCTTCGCGGCAACCCCGGAGGTCATCAGACAGCTGGTATCCAAATCCTATCGCAGTTTGTTCCTGGCGGAAAGCCGGCTGCTCAGATCTACTCATCGGATGGTGCCTACTACACCTTGGCTACCTGGCCGGGAGGGGTTGCTCAGGACATTCCCTTGGTGGTTCTCATCGACCAGGGTTCGGCCAGTTCCTCCGAGCTTGTTGCCGCCGCTCTCAAGGACTATGGGCGGGGTATCCTCATTGGGGATACCACCCTCGGTAAAGGGGTTGGACAAACGCCAATCCCGCTTCCTGACGGCAGTTTGACGATGGTGGTTGACCACGAATTCCGTTCCCCCAAGGGAATCATAGTCCACGGGGTCGGGGTTCAGCCGGACATCCGCGTTCCTACCTCGCCTGCAGAAAGACAGCGAGGAACCGACCGCGCTCTGACAAGAGCTGTTGAGGTCCTGCTTGAGCAAATTGGTTCGCCCGCTCCGTAACTGCTTTTGGACAAAACTTAAGCCCCAGCTTCATTTCGAAGACTGGGGCTTTTTTTTGGCTTATTCGCCAAGTTGAGCGGGTTCCTCTACTACCTGAGGTTCGTCAACCGGAACCTCTGGGATCTCCTCGCGAACGAGCGGAACAAACTCGTGGGTGATCAGGTTATAGTGGCCCGAAATCCAAACGAAGTCAGGCTGTTCAGGAACGGGTTCCAGATAAACAATGAATCGCTCTCCGGCACCGCCCTGAAATTCCCGGGTTATGGAGATGTATATCTCTCCGGTTTGCGGAGATCCGAAGATGCTCCATAGATCGACACACAAGCGCAACGGCCGTACTTCCGTCGGCAAGGCGTCAACATACCTTAAGGCAAGATCCACCTCTCCCGACAAAACCTCCGCGGGTATAGGCCCATCGGTGCACCATAATACCTGATCGATAGAAACCGACTGCTGGAGAAGTTGCGTCGCCTGCGCGACTGTATCCTCCAGCGCTGTCTTCTCCTGGGTAAGCTGGCCGATCACGACGTTCTGAGCGCTCATCTCTTGTCCCAGAAGCTCGTTGCTGGCCGCGAGTTTTCCAACCGTCCGGGCCAAAATACTGTTGGTCTGAAATTGTAGAACGATCAGGACAACAGCTGTCAAAAGAAAAAGGATAGTGAGCAAACGTAGCCGGTTTGCTCCCAAGAAACCTACGAAACGTCCTGCCAAATCTCTCACCCTATTACCTCCTTTTAGAGAACGGGTTGAAGGCGCGGTTTAAGCCGTCGCCTAGGAAATTGAAAGCCAAGATTATGATCCCAATGACCAGTCCAGGCACCCAAACCAGCATTGGCTGGGTTCTCCAGAACTGATAGTTGGCAAAGATCATCGCCCCCCACGAAGGATTGGGCGGTCTGATCCCTATTCCCAAAAAAGACAAGAACGCCTCCGACAGAATCACTCCTCCGGCTCCCATTGACAAAGCGACAATGATTGGGCTCAGGGTGTTAGGAAGGATGTGCTGGAAGATGACGCGCAAGTTGGAAGCTCCAAGACCGCGGGCGGCATCGATGTAGTCGCGCTCTTTGATAGACAAGAACTGGCTGCGAACTAACCGTGCCATGCCTGCCCATCCGATAAGAGCCAGCGTTGCAATAACGACTACGTAGTCGATGTAGCCGCCTTTAACCAACGGATCAAGAAATTCAGTACTTCTTGCCAAGGCGTCAATTCTTGGTCCCAGCGTTGCCGCCAGGAAAAATATCAGAAGCATTCCCGGGAAGGCAAACAAGATGTCGGCGATGCGCATTATGACTGTGTCTATAACGCCGCCGAAGGATCCTGCGACCGCTCCAAAGATTATTCCCATCGGTGTTCCAAGAGCCAGCGTAATCACGACCACAAAACTTGCGGTTCTGGCTCCCCAGATGATCCGGGAAAAGATATCCCGGCCCAACCTGTCCGTTCCCAAGGGATGTTCCCAAGAAATCGAAAGGTTGACTCCATCCAAGTTTTGTTCTCGGTAGTGAGAAGGTGCTAGCCAAGGGGCAAAAATACCGGTAAGAAACAGCGCTGTAACGATTACAAGCCCGAAAAGGGCAGGCCGATTTCTTACAAGTTCTTTCATTACCTCTTTGAAGTTCACTTCGGCCTCCTAATTCTCGGATCAATGACGAAGTAGAGGATGTCTATCAAGAGGTTGCTCAAGATAAAAGCAGTCGCACCAAGGATGGTGAACGCCATTATCATAGGATAATCTCGGGCCGTGAAGGTTTCAAAAGCAACCCTTCCACAGCCGGGGATACCAAAGAGCAACTCGGTGATAAAAGCTCCTCCAACCAGCGATCCCATCATCAATCCCACAATGGTTAAGACGGGGATTAAGGCGTTGGGCATAATATGCTTGAACATGATCTTTTTTGGCAGAAGGCCCTTTGCCCTTGCGGTCGTGACATACATCTCAGATATGGTCTGAAGAACCGCGGCTCTGGTTTGCCTAACCATTACCGCCAACGGACCAATTCCCAGGACGATAGCGGGAAGGATCACATTTGCAGAGAAGATCCCATCCCATCCGCCCGGGGGGAGAATGTGTGCTTTCACCGCAAAGAAATACAGGAGAATCGGCGCAATGGCAAAGACCGGCATCGAGATACCGATAACCACGGTCAAAACGATCGCCCGATCTAGGGCTGTATCTTCTTTGTAAGCGGCAACAACCCCCATTAGTATTCCCAAGGGTATGCTCCACCCCAAAGTAACAACGTTCAACGGAATGGAAACTCCAAGGCATCTACTGATCAGCCGCGAAACAGGTTGTCCGCGGAACTTAAGCGATGTCCCAAGGTCCCCGTGTAAGAGCTTGGACACGTAGTCTGCGTACTGGACCAAAAGAGGCCGGTCCAATCCCAGCTCATGTTTAAGGCGCGCGACCGTTTCCGGATTGGCGTGCTGTCCAAGCATCAGCTGGATGGGGTCACCTGGTCCGTAAACTCCAAGGATAAAGACCAAGAAGGTGATCACCGCAAGAAGCAGAGGAATCCAAAGTACGCGCCTAATCAGATAGCCGTACATAGGTATTTTTCTCCTTTCTTTCGAGATTTTTTAGTAAAGTGCTTTTTTGGAGAAGGCCTTCCGAATCGCACGGAAGTTATGCTTTTACCTTCAAAGAAACCCACCCCACCGCATACGCGGAGTGGTGGGTTTTAGTAGACGACTTACGGCTCGATAGAGACGTACTTCAGCCGTTCAATAACCATGGGAGGATTAACCAAACCCGTAACCCATGGCTTCGTGAGAGTGTAGTTCTTACCGTGACTGGTCGTGAGCCACACCCCGTCCTCGATGATGAGCCGCTCGACTTGCCGATACAGCTCAACTCGGCGCTCGAGATCGTTCTCGACTGCAGCTTCGTTCAAGAGCCGGTCAACTTCGGGGTTGTTGTAACCCACCTTGTTGTCAAGGCTCTCGCTGTGGAAGAGAATCTCCAAGAAGTCTTGCGGATCCGGATAGTCAGCGATCCACCCCAAAGAAAACATCTGGTAGGGGTTGGGGCGTTGAGAGACATCAACCAAGAAGACCGAGTACTCCGTTTGCTGCAGGAGTACCTCAATTCCGAGGTTGTTTCTCCACATTTCCAGCATTGCCTCAACCGCACCGGGCGGAGCACCTCCACCGCCGGAAACGTTGATAATGACGTCCGGCAGGTTCTCCACCGATCCGTAGGAGCTTTCAGCAATAAGCTGTCGAGCTCGCTCCGGGTCGTAAGGAATTCCCTGGACATTGGGATCGTATCCCGGCATTCCAGGAGGTAAGACCCCGGGAGCATACTGTACGGCACCCTGCAAAACCACTTGGACGATTTTTTCCCGATCCACAGCCATGATAAAGGCCAGGCGTATATTGGGATCGTCGAAAGGCGGCTGATCCGCGTTGAGAGCGATGTACCCGGTCGAAAGCTGGGGTACGATCTCCAACTCAGCGTTCAAAGGATCGTTCGAGTCGGTTACTCGATCCAGATCCTGCAAACCCACCGGTGTGGAATCGAGCATATCCGTCTCGTAAAGGATCATAGGGGATCCGCCCGAGATCATGAACTCAACCCGCTCCACTTGCGGCATAGGATCGCCGTAGTAGTAGGTGTTTCGAACGAGGATCAATTCCTCACCCTGGGTGTACCGGTTCAGTCGAAACGGTCCGGTCCCCACGGGGTTATCCGTCCACGGGTGGTTAGGCCTATCCTGCCCGACGTTGTCCCGATCAAGGACAAAAGCAGTTGGGTAGGTCAGCTTTGCCAGGAAGTAGTGGCGGGGGGCATCAATGGCGATTTCAAGCGTGTAGTCATCGCTCCAGGAAACCCCCGAGACGTTAAAGGTCTCTCCGCGAAGCTTCTCGCGGCATCCAAGGATGTCGCCCAAGTAGGTATCAGCCACAGGCGAGGTCGTTTCCGGAGCGCACGCGCGCTCAATGGACCACTTAAAATCCTCGGCCGTAACCGGCTTGCCGTTGTGGAAAAGAACATCGTCTCGCAGATGGAAGGTATAGACCGTTCCGTCGTCCGAGATATCCCACGATGTGGCGATATCGGGAACGATGTTGAGATCCGGGTCGATCGTCACAAGCCCTGAGTAGATCTCCACGATGTAGCTGGCCGACGTAGCGTCGGTTGCCAGATGTGGATCCCGGGTTGGGGGATAGGCGCCCAAAAGATGCAAAACTGGAGGACGTTGGCTCGAAGCCGGGGGCGTAAACTCGGAAGGTTCCGTGTTTTCCGTTCCCCCGCAAGCTCCCAAAACCAAGCCCAAAAGTAAAACAAAAGACAAGATTCGCAAGTTTTTCAAGTCTCACCTCCTGAGATTAGGTTGTAATAGGCAGGAAACTGCCTTGCAATATGTTTACCACGAAAGCGCTTATAGGTCAAACGTGTATACACGCCGGCGGTTGACCGAGGCACCTTCTTGCCTTAATACAACTTATAGGATAGGATGTTAGTAATTCAACACGAAGGAGGAGAAATGAGACTACGAGTTGTACTCCCCGTTATTTTGATGGCGGTTTTGGCTTCTGCTTGTATTTCCGTACCGTACGAGAGCGATCAGATCCGGATAGCACCGGCACCTCTTCCAGGTCGCCCTGCGCCGGATTTTGCCATAGATTCACCAGATTTGGAGGGATTAGCTACGCTTTCTGACCTGCGTGGCCAGGTAGTTCTGGTTAATTTCTGGGCAACCTGGTGTGATTTCTGCCGGGACGAGATGCCTGCTTTGGAAAAGGTTTATCAAGACTACAAGGCTCAAGGATTCTTGATTCTTGGAGTGAATGTCGGGGAAAACTGGAGCAAGGTTGAAACCTTCCGTCGAGAGGTTGATTTTTCGTTCCCAATTACCATGGACTCGGATTCGGAGATCTTCAAGTCCTACTGGGGCAGGGGAATACCAAACTCCTTTATTATCGACCAAAACGGGCTTATCGTGTATGTCCACTATGGGGAGATAAACGAGGAGCAACTTGTGAAAGTTCTTAAGGAAATGGGTTTTGAAACCCCGTAAATTACAAAGGCTGTGGTTTAGAATCACAGCCTTTTTCTGTTATCATAATGCCCGTGGAAGATAAAAATTTAGAAAAAATAAGACATTCCGCCTCCCACGTTTTGGCGATGGCGGTTTTAAAGCTTTACCCAAAAGCTAAACTTGCTATCGGTCCTGCGATTAAGGACGGATTTTACTACGATTTTGATCTTCCTGAACCAATTTCTGAGGATGATCTGCCCAAGATCGAAAAAGAGATAGGAAAAATAATTAATGACGGTTCGGATTTTAAGCAAACTTATCTTTCCAGAGAAAAGGCTCAAAATTTGTCCAAAAACAATCCCTACAAATTGGAACTTTTGCAAGAAATCGAGGGAGATAAAATCTCTTTTTACCAGACCGAAAAATTTTTAGACCTTTGCAGAGGAGGCCACGTCAAAAAATCTTCCGATATCGGGGCGGTAAAGCTTTTATCTATCGCCGGAGCTTACTGGAGGGGGGATGAGAAAAACCCAATGCTGACCAGAATTTACGGTACGGCCTTTCCAACCAAAAAAGAGCTTGATGCTCATTTAAAGATGCGGGCAGAGGCCGGAAAAAGAGACCACAGGAAGTTGGGGCGGGAACTTGATCTTTTCACCTTTTCCGAGCTTGTCGGGCCGGGTCTTCCTCTTTACACAACAAAAGGTGCCCTTATTAGACGTTTGGTAAATGAGCATGTGGAAAATATCCAAAGAAAGCATGGATACCGCCAAGTTTGGACCCCTCAAGTAAACAAAGCCGAGCTTTTTAAAATTTCCGGCCACTACGACAAATACAAAGAAAACATGTTTAAAGTGGTATCCAACTATTCGGATGAGGAGTTCTTCCTAAAACCGATGAACTGCCCGCAGCACACCCAAATTTATGCCAGCCGGTCCAGAAGTTACCGAGACCTCCCTTTAAGATTTACGGATTTTTCCATGCTTTACCGTGACGAGAAACCGGGGGAGCTTCTGGGTTTGGCCCGGGTCCGATCTTTTTCTCAGGACGACTGTCACGTCTTTTGTCGCGAGGATCAAGTTGAGGAGGAGATAGATGTAATGTTGAAGATGACTAAAGAAGTGATGGACGTTTACGGCTTTAAATACCGTTACCGTCTCTCAACTCGGGATAAAGATCATCCTGAGAAATACCTGGGAGACCCTAAAATTTGGGATAAGGTGGAAAAATGGGCGGAAAACATCATCCAAAAACACAAAATTGAGCATTTTAATGCGCCGGGAGAAGCTACATTTTACGCTCCCAAGATGGACCTTTTGGCGACCGACAGCTTAGGCCGGGAGTGGCAGCTTTCCACCATTCAAATTGATTACGTTATGCCAGAGCGTTTTGAATTGACCTACGTTGATCAGGACGGTGAAGAAAAGACCCCCGTCATGCTCCATCGGGCCATTATTGGGTCGCCGGAGAGGTTTTTGATGATTCTAATCGAAAACTATGCCGGAGCGTTTCCCGTATGGCTTTCGCCGGTGCAGGCGGTTATTATTCCGATCTCCGAAAAGTTCAATAAATACGCCACGAAAGTTTTTGATGAGCTGGCTAGTGCCGGTGTGCGGGCAGAGCTAGCTGACAAAGACGCGACCATGCAAGCTAAGATTAGGAACGCCCAGCTTCAGAAAGTGCCTTATATGCTAATAGTTGGAGCTAAGGAAGAAAAAGCCGGTTCGGTTTCTGTTCGCCTTAGAGACGGGAATGATCTTGGAGCCAAAAAACTTCCCAAAGTTGCGGAAACTATCGTAAAAATCACGGAAGAAAAAAGCAAGAAACTATGGTAAGAGCCCCCTTCTATAAAATTAACGAAAGAATAAGAGCGCCTAAAGTTAGGGTGATTGATCAAAAAGGAGAGCAGTTGGGAATTTTGGCCACCAACGAGGCTCTAAAAAAGGCCCGAGAGAAGGGTCTGGATCTTGTTGAGGTTGCCCCATCGGCCGAGCCTCCCGTTGCCAAAATTTTAAACTATAAAAAGTGGCTTTTCCAAAAGGAAAAGCAGAAGAAAGAAAAGAAAAGAGAGAAAAGATCCGAGCTTAAAGAGCTTCGAATCGGTCCAAACATAGGCGACCATGACCTCGAGCGTCGAGTTTCCCGAGCCGAGGATTTCCTTAAAGCCGGTGATAAGGTAAAATTGACCGTCTTCTTTCGCGGCCGTCAGCGAGTCCATCCTGAGGTTGGGTTGGAAAAAATCAATCGGGTAACGAAACTGTTGAAAGAGGTTGGCAAGCCGGAGAAAGATCCGGCTAGGTCGGCAAGGGGTTACGAGGTGATTTTGGTACCCGTAAAAGGGGGATAAAATGGTCAAGAAGCTAAAAGTTTCAAAAACGGTTCAGAAGAGGTTTAAAATTACTAAGAGCGGGAAGCTGGTTCATGCGCGCGGTGGGATTAAGCACAGAAAATCAAAAGAAACCAGCAAACTCAAAACCCGAGGTAGAAGGCCAAAAACCTTAAGAGGTCCGGAGGAGAAGAAAATGCGAAAAATTCTTGGAATTAGGAAAAGAAAGCGGTAAGATTCTAAATCAGTGCAATGACTAGAGCAAAAGGAGCGGTTACCTCAAAAAGACATCGGAAAGTACTAAAGCAGGCCAAGGGCTACCGTGGTGCCCGCCGAAAGCAGTATAAGCGGGCTAAAGAAGCCGTTCTTCATGCCGGCCAATATGCTTTTGCAGGAAGAAGGCTAAGAAGGCGCGACATGCGGAAGCTTTGGATTCAGAGGATTAATGCAGCGCTTAAGCCGTACGACATAACCTACAGCCGTTTTATTTCACTTCTTAAGCAAAAAGATATCGACCTTGATCGCAAGGTTTTGGCTCAGCTTGCGGTTGAGGAGCCGAAAGTTTTTGAAGATCTCGTGAAAAAAGTAACCGGAAAATGAATATTGCTGAGGTAGAGAAGAAAGCTCTGGCAGAAATTTCCAAGGTCAAGACTCCTAAAAATTTGGATGGTTTTAGAATTAAATACCTCGGCAGAAAAGGAGAAATCAACAACTTTCTATCCGAAATTCCGGAACTCCCGCGGCAAGAGGACCGGAAAAAAGCGGGTATTTTAATCAACGAAGTTAAAGGGAGGATTGAGGAAGCACTTGCCTTGCGCGATAAAGATCTTAAAAACCAATCTCTAAAGAAAGTAGAAAAAGAACCTTTTGATATTACGGAACCAGGTAAAACCGTACCCCTTGGCTCCATCCATCCGATTACCAAGTTTAGGGAATTTGTTAGAGACACGTTTTCGCAGCTTGGTTTTGAGGAGGTTTACGCCCCGCATATTGAGGAGGACTCCTACAATTTCGGGCTTTTAAATATCTCGCCTGATCATCCTTCTCGGGATCTTTGGGACACGTTGTATTTGGAAAATGGAGATCTTCTTAGGACACATACTTCCAATATTCAAGTTAGGGAAATGGAGAAGAGGAAGCCCCCGATTAAAGTTATGTCTTTTGACCGTTGTTTTAGGTACGAGAGCGTTGATCCCCATCATGATCACACTTTTACCCAGTTTGACCTTCTTTACATCGACAAAAAAGTTTCTATGGTGCACCTTAAGTTTTTATCTGATCTTTTCCTAAAAAAGGTTTTTGGCGAAAGGACAAAAACCAGATTCCGTCCCAAGTACTATCCTTTTGTTGAACCAGGTGTCGGGGTGGATGCTCTTTGTCCGTTTTGCGAAGGGAAGGGGTGCAGAATCTGCGGTCGCGAAGGGTGGTTTGAAATTGCAGGGGCCGGTCTTGTGCACCCCCAAGTTATTAAAAACGGGGGACTGGATCCGGACGAGTACTCCGGCCTGGCGTGGGGCTTTGGTCCGGATAGGATACTTATGATCAAGCTCGGGATTGATGATATCAGACATTTTAACAAGGGTGATTTGAGATTTCTTAAGCAGTTTTAAAGATGCTAGTACCTTATTCTTGGCTTAAAGAGTTTGTAAACCTGAAAAAATCGGCAGAAGCCATAGCTTCGGATATTTCCTTGTCAACAATAGGTGTTGATGGTGTTTCAAAGCAGGGTCGAGAAAAGGTGCTTAATCTGGATATTACCTACAACCGCGGAGACTTGCTATCAATTGTTGGCGTTGCCAGAGAGATAGGAGCGCTGTATAATCTTAAGCTCAAGGGTGAGGAAAATCCGTTTTCGCCGCCAAAGGATGCCGAAGATCTTAGGATCAAAATTGATCTAAAACTCTCCCCGCTTTACACCCTTACTCGAATTTCCGGCCTATCTTACAAAACAACCCCCAAAGATATAAAAAAGCGCTTGGAGCTTTCTGGAATGCGTCCAATAAACTTGTGGGCCGATTTAACAAACTACGTTATGTTGGAGTGGGGCCAGCCTTTTCATGCCTTTGATGCGGAAAAAGTAGCTCGGCGCGATCCAAACTTATCTATTCAAGTCCGTTCTGCCAAGAAGGGGGAAACAATTAAAACACTAGACGGACTGAATCGCATGCTTTTGTCCGGAGACATAATTATTGCCGACAAAAGAGGTCCAATTGCCATAGCCGGAGTTATGGGAGGAAAGGATACAGAGGTAGATGAGGGTACCACGGAAATCCTTTTGGAAGCGGCGATTTTTGATCCTATCCAAATTAGAAAAACTGCCCGCAGATTGGGGCTACGATCCGAAGCTAGCGGCCGGTTTGAACATTATATATCTCCAGAAAACCTACTCATATCGTTGCATAAAATTACACAAATGTATAAGTTTCATGGGAGGGGAGAAGTCACTGGGCTTGGTTCGGTAGGGGAAACAAAAACAGATCGAGAACCGGTTGTTTTAACGCAGGATAAATTGGATCAAGTATCCGGAGAACACTTTGGAATTGATAAAGCGCGCCGCTTTCTCAAACAGCTTGGTTTTAAAGTTATGTCTTCTGAGAAAGGCCTGCTCTGTTGGGCTCCTTATTGGAGGGGGGACATCTCAATTCCAGAGGATTTGGTGGAGGAGGTCTTGCGCCTCTATGGATATGAGAATATAGCAGCTCAACCTCTGCAAACCGAAGTTAATGTGTCATCTGGAGGGCGGTTGGAAAATTGGCGGGATACCGTAACGCGGCTTTTAGCCGGCAACGGTTTTAATGAAGTTAAAACATACTCTTTCGTCTCCACTCAATCGCTTACACATTTGGATACAGGTAAACTCCAAAGGATCAGGAATCCAATTTCTGCCGAGACGGAATACCTCAGACCTTCTCTTGTTTTATCTCTTATGGAAGTGGCACAGCTTAATTCCCCTAAGTTTGAGAAGGGCAAGGTATTTGAGCTAGAGAAGATTTACCCCAAAACCGGCGAATACTTTAGTTTAGGAGCAGTTTTGTGGGGCGAAAAGGACTTATTTAGGATTTTGAAGGGGTATGTGGAAGCGTTATTTTCCGAAGCCAACCTTAGGGTCGACTTTAATCCTGTAAAAGATGGGCGACTTCATCCAACCAAATCTACCCAAATTACAGTGGAAGGGGAGCCAATTGGAGTGCTTGGGGAAATCCACCCTCATTTGGCATCTTCCTACGGAGTAGAGGCTGCCATATTTGAGATTAACTTTGAGAAATTTGTGGAATTGGCTCGCGATTGGAAGCCCTTTGCCCCTATCTCGCTGTATGCGGTGGTTTATGAAGACTTCTCCTTTATTCTTACAGAAGATTACCCGCTTAGGGACCTAGTGGAATAAATAGAAAAATTGTCTAATCTTGTCCAAAATGTAGAGCTCCTAGACCGATATTTGGAAAAGGGAGAGCGCTCTATAACACTGAGGGTAATCTTCCAATCCCAAGAAAAGAGCTTATCGGCAAAGGATATTAAACCACTAAGAGAAAAAATCCACTCGGTGATTAAGAAAAGCAAGGGTCAGTTGCGAAAGTAAAACTAGCTTCATTTAACTGTTATAGAAACAGTTTTTTCCGATACTCCACCTGCTTTATCCTGAACGTATATATGAAGTGTATAAGAACCAGGTAGTGGAAACCCGTCTAATTGGAATAAGGCCTCCTCGGTAGGTCCGTTGTTTTTGGAGGAAAAGTAGCCCTCTGGAGCACTTGTATCGGAGCACTCGACAGGATTTGTAGAGCAGTCTGGTGTCGCACCAACATTACAGCTATCAAGATCAGAGGCGCACCCCGATCCTTCTAGCCAGAAACGAACAAATGCTATACCTTTACCGGACTGATCAATTGGATTTACTCTGACTTCAAACTTTGTAGGTAAGTCTGAGCTTCCCGCAAGCTCTGAACCGGAATTATAGTCATGAAAAGATATGCTGGAATCCGAAATGATTGGCAAGCACTCGTCCCCATCAAAACAAAGAGTCGAAGTCTTGGTTGGTGGGTAGTATTGCGGGTATTTTTTCTTGGGATAAGTTTTCCTGACCCAAGCATCTACATCTTTTTGCCAAACTGGCCTCTCTGCGCGGATTTTAATAAAATTCTTCTCTACAGCTTGGCCGGCTGCAATACAGGCCTCGGAAGCGCGCAGTCCGTCCGGTTTACAGATATTGAGTCTCACGTGCCAGTTATCGAGATCGGTGGGTACGGTTCCGGAAATAAAAAGTTCGCTTTGGGTGCTAGTGGTATAAGGTCCCGGCGCCATCCCGGAAAGCGAATCCACACTGCCGGATACAATCCCCTTTGGCCTGTTAAACTTGACCTCGGACTTTCCTTTAAGCCATTGCGTCATGGCTTTGTTCCAAATTGTTGCCGAACCGGCAAAGAAGTTGGGGTTCATGGGAGAGTTGTCGTTATTTCCAATCCAGGTTGCAATAACTATCGGCACCTTGGATGCTTTGTGCGCAGGAGTAAAGCCGATCGCCCAGTTATCCCGGTTATCATTGGTGGTACCGGTTTTAACTGCCACCGTGTGGCCCGGGATATTAAGCCCCAACTGACTTCCGGCTCCAAAGGTCAGCGTTCGGGAATTAAAATCAGAAAGGATATTGCTCATGAGATATGCTTGCTGTTTAGTGAGTACGCGGACACCGCTGTTTGCTTTAAACTCCTCAAGAACACGCCCGTTGTGATCGGTAACCTTTAGAATTGCAATTGGGTCATGGCGGACACCTCCTGTTGCGAAAACTCCAAAGGCAGTTGCCATATCAAGCATCTTTACCTCGCCTCCTCCTAAGGTTAAGGCGATCCCGTAGCGGCTCCGGTCGGTTAGGGTAGTAATTCCCATATCCTCTGCAGTGTCAAGCATGTTATTTACTCCAACTAGCGAAAGCATCTTAACTGCAGGTATGTTCAAGGAGTTGCCAATGGCCCTTCTTACCGAGACAATTCTGTAATTTTGGTTGGCGAAGTTTTGAGGTTTGTACTTTGGCTGTCCTGCACCCGCGTCAAAGGTTGTCGGAACGCCAATAAGTCTCGTCGCCGGAGAGAATCCTTGTTTTAATGCGGTCACGTAGGTGATCGGTTTAATCGATGACCCCGGTTGTCTGGATGGGGAGGTCGTGACATTAAACTGTCCGTCGATGCCATCGGCAAAGTAATCCTTGGATCCTACCATTGACAGAATTTCCCCGGTTTTGGGATTTGTAGCGACAAGAGCCCCGTTTGATACCCTCCAAATGCGGTCTT
>JAUXIZ010000034.1 GCA_030620855.1 candidate division WWE3 bacterium | reverse complement strand
CCCAAGTGAACTAGGCAAAACCTTTGATCCTAAGAAGGTTAATTTTGATTGGAAGGGGGAAGGCGAGCCCAAAACTTACGCCAAGGTTAAGGGGCCGGTAGTTTTGGAGCCGGCAGTTGCCGAAATCACCGATCTTAGGGCGGGGGCAACCTTGGTTCTGGCCGCTCTTGCGGCAAAAGGAGAAAGCGAGATTTATGGGGCGGAGCAGGTTGAACGCGGTTATGAGAATTTCGAGGAAAAACTAACTTCGCTAGGAGCCGAGATTAAAAAAGAGGGTTAGGAACTTTGTCCTAACCCTTTAGGTCTGTGTCCAAGGTGATAGTGGACGGGAACCTTTACTGGGATTTCGTTCCCCCACTTATTAGGCGTGAACATCGGGATGATGACACGTAGCGCCTTGGATCCGGCCGGAATCAGCTTTCGGCATTTGATGCTGTTGCAGTGGTGATCCTTCTTGGTGAAGACTACCCCATGTCTGATATTCATCGGACGCTCCTTAGTGAGTGCCGTAGTGTATTACCAACATTATAACCTATAACTATAAGGAAAGCAACAAATTGTATAAGCCGTGGGATTTAGATTCGTCTCATTTTGAGACGAATGTTGTTAAGCTAAACGATCCTGTGATTATCAAAACACCAGACTTTAAAGTCCCAAATGTTTCGTATTTTTTTCATCAGATTTATACAGTGAGTTCTTCCCGCAGTTTTCCAAGAGTCCGGTAGACGATGGTTCCGACGTTTGTTTCCGAAAGGCCGGTGATTTTTGCGATTTTGCGGTTGGTTAAACCCTCGTAGAACTTAAGGTAAATAATCTCTCGCTCGCGCTTGGGCAATTTCAAAAGCGCTTGCTCAAGCCACTCTTTTTGCTGATCGTTTTCCATTTTTTCAAGGTGGGAGGGCGCATCTTCTTTTATCGGGTAGGTGTCGTCGAGCTTTATCTCTTTTTTTCTTTTGCTGCTTCTTAAGTAATCATAAAAGGTGTTTCGCGCAATTGTAAAAAGCCAAGCGGAAAAAGGCACCCCCTGCCACCTAAAACTATCAATCCCGTTTAGGGCCTTTTCGAAGGTTTGAGAGGTCATGTCTTCCGCAAGTCCTATGTTTTCCACTCTGGCCAGGAAATAGTTTTTGATCTTTTGCCCGTAGGCTTTATAAAGCTTTCCAAAAGGCTGGTTTGGCCCGCCTTTAACTTTTTGAGCCGCGCGCACTAACCTTTCCTCTTCTTTTAAATCCATGACTTTTTGGTGAGTTTAAGAAGAACTGGCCCCATTTTTTGCGAGGGTCCCATGACAACCGCGACCTCTCCTTTTGCGGCTCCTTTTACCTTTTCAACCGGATCTTGGGGGGTTAAGACAGTTCTTTTCCCCGGGAGCGCTTCCAGTATCTCTTCCAGAGCTTCTTGGTTTGGGGGGAAGTACTCGTAAGATGCATCCACCACCACACCCCCGTCTTTTGCCGGCAGGACCCTAATTCGGGCCTTAGGGAGCGTAAAGTTTAAAAGGGCGCTTTCGGCCTCCTTTTTGGTGATTCCGTAAAGCTTTGCAACCCTGGCGGCGGCGTTGAAGTATCCTTTTAAGTCTTCAGTTTCGGTTACTTTAACTTGGGTTTTAGCTTTCTGGTCTTTGGAAAGGTAAGGCGCGTTTCCGCAAACGACCAGAACCTTCGGGTTTGTTATCTTCCAGAAATAGTCGAAAGTTTCTTTTCTGGCGTAGCCGATCTCAAGTACCAAAAAGTGCTTGTGCTTGGGCAGAATGATAAGCTGAGCAGTACTTTTTAGAACTGTTGCGGCCCATCCCAAAATCGACCGAGGGTATTTTTTGGTCCCAAGTATGGTAAGAGGCAGCACAAACTCCGCATCGGGATATTCTATATTCCTTCGGGTTGGGAAGCGGGTTTTGAGGATGGTATAGATTGCTTCCCGTACAATTGCAGTTTTTCCTTCCCCTACAATTGTGATAACTTTCGGCTCGTGTTTTTTGAGCGCCCACCTGGAAAGCCAAAAGAGGATGAGGCGCAAGGCTCGTCTTAAAGGTTTTTTAATCATGACCTTCTTATTATAACGGTATGGGCTCGTGATGATTACAGACTCTCTTCGTTTATTTAAGTGAAGATGCATTTTAAGACGAAAGACATGAAATTTTCGCCAATAAAGTCGATTCAGAAGGAGTAGGAGGAGCTGGGAGCCGAGACTTTAGCGCAAGGCATACCCAAATTTTTACCTCCTCTTAGTGTCAGAAAAGCCGCCGCCCAGGCGATTGAGGAGGGGTTGGCCGATTTTTACGGTCATCCGCGGGGCCTTCCTGCTTTGAGGAAGAAAATTTCCGAAAGGCACCTTTCCGAGGAGCAGGTTTTCTACGAGCCGGAAAGCGAAGTTCTTGTTACCGCTGGCGCAATGCAAGGTCTTTCGGCTTCCTTGGCGACACTGCTTTCCCCGGGCGAGGAACTTATCGTTTTAACCCCTTCTTACTTTCCTTTCTTGAACTTGCCTTCGGTTTTAGGCATAAAACCGGTTTGTGTCCCTCTCAAAAAACCAGATTGGACCCTTGAGGCGGACCGCTTAAAACGGGCTATTTCTTCAAAAACCAGGGGAATACTTATCTGCCACCCCAACAACCCCACCGGAACGGTCTATTCCAAAAAGGATTTGGAAGAGATTATGGACGTTTCAAGAAGAAACGACCTTTGGGTCTTTGTTGATGAGGTTTACAGGTACTTTACATTCGGTACGCCGTATACGAGTATGGCTTCTTTTGAGAAAGATAAAGAAAGGATCATTAGGATCATGAGCTTTTCTAAGGCGTTTTCTTTGTCTGGCTGGCGAGTGGGGTATGTTTTGTCGGAGGCGAAGGCGGCAAATGAAATTTCCAAAGTTCATGAGATGATGGTCACCGCTTCAGCATCTCTTCCTGCCCAGTATGCCGCCCTTTCGGCATTGGAAGATGCAAGCACGCTGCCTCAACGCTTTGGAGAGATCCTCAAGGCCCGCGGCCGAAGGATGCAAAAGAGGCTTGAGAGGCTGGGAGAGTTTTTTGAGTTTACTCATCCCAAAGGCACTTACTACTTTTTTGTGAAGCTTAAAAAGCGGGAGGATGATGTCTCATTTGCCAAAGAAATATTGAAAGATGCGGGGGTAGCGGTTGTTCCCGGCTCTACTTTTGGAGACGCGGGGCGTGGCTATTTGCGCTTGTCTTTTGCGGCAAAGGAGGGGGAGATTGATGAAGCTTTTGACCGGTTGGAAAAGTATCTCCTTGGTAAGTCAAAGGTGAGTAAGGAGCTAGAAAGATTGGCGCAGTCTGCCTCCGGAGTTACCGAGGATAGCCGGTTGGTTAAAAAAGGCGATATCTTTGTCGCGGTTTCCGGCGCAACGCACGACGGGCACGACTTTATCGAAGAGGCTTTAAGCTGCGGGGCTTCCCTAGTTGTAGGGGAGCGGGACTTGAAAATTCCGAAATACAGGAAGGTGGACGATTCTCGGGTTGCATTGGGTCGCCTTTGCGCTTCTCATTTTGGCAACCCTTCCAAAAAACTTAAGGTCATTGGTGTTACGGGAACCGATGGCAAGACCACAACATCCCATCTTTTGGGCGATATCTTAAACAAGTCGGGGATCAAAACAAAAGTCCTCTCTACCATCAACGTCCCCGGAGTTCACACCACAACTCCCCCGGCCCCCATCCTCCAAAAGCTTTTGGCCAGTGCTTTGGAAGAAGGTGCAGAGGCGGCGGTTATTGAGGTAACCTCGCACGCCATCTCGCAAAAAAGGATTGCCGGGACTGATTTTGCAGCTGCGGTTTTGACCAATGTTACTCCAGAACATTTGGATTATCATGAGACATTTGAACGCTATCGGGACATTAAAGCTTCACTTTTTGCCGAGGCTACTTTGTCGGTTTTGAATTTCAACGATCCTTCTTTCGACATTTTCAAGGACATCTCTTCGGGAACGGTGGTAGCTTACGGGAGAGACATTGCGGCAAAAGACATAAAGATCGGGGATTTGGTTAGCCGGTTTAAACTGGTACGCGGCTCTAACGGCGTCTACATTAACCTGTCGCTTCCGGGCGAGTATAACGTGTCAAATTCGCTCGCTGCCGCCTCATGCGCGATGGAATTGTTCGGTGTAGCGCTTGAGGATATAAAAAGAGCTGCCGTTGGGATAGAACTTGCCGCCCTTGATTACACCTTCCTCCATGAAGAACAAATTGTCGACGCGTCGATTCGCGCCCCTGGCCAGCCCGTAGTCCTCGAAGAACATCTTCGCCTCGCCGAAATCGTACATGGTCAACTGGGTGTTGGGCGTCTGGCCCTGGTCCTCGTAGCCGAAGCGCCCGCCGAGGCTGATCACGCTCTTGGGGAGTTTCTCTCCCGTGGCCGCCTCGACCGCCCAACGGGCGACGTCCATCTGGTGTACGCCCTGGTTGCCGATCTCGCCGCAGCCGAAATCCCAGAACCAGTGCCAGTTGTAGTGGACCAGGTTGCGGT
>JAUXIZ010000038.1 GCA_030620855.1 candidate division WWE3 bacterium | reverse complement strand
CCGGCCCAAACGTGAATGAAACCTTAAGTCAAGCCCGCCAAAGAAAGCTCCGGCACCAACGCTTCCACCACATCACGGCCGTAACTTGTCATCTTTACTAGACCCAACCACCCCCAAAGCCAACCTATCCCGAGGAAGAAGCTCTCCTCTGGTATAAAAAACGGCGGCGGAGCGTTTATCTGGAGCAAATTCTGCGGATACCCGGGTTCCTCCCGTGTTAACACAGTATAGTTCTCACTGATACTATTATCTTTTCTGCTTGTAACCACGGTCTTCTTAGAAATTTCGAGTTTTTAAAGTGTCTGGGGTCCCCAACCCAACTTTTCAAACTCTTTGGCAGGCGCTTCTCACGCTTTTTTGGCTGATCCAAACGCCCGCAAAAGCTGGTTAGAGCGAATTGGGCCTATAAATTCATAAAGTTGGTTCCAAAGTAGCCAATAATCCTTCTCATTCATCGACATTTGTCCCAAATCACAGCACGCCATACTGTTAAGATAAAGATATGTTTTTTGCAGAGATTGCAGTAGATACGTATCAGGATCCAACCAAAAAACTCTTTACCTATCAGATACCGAAAGATTTGGAGGAGAAAGTTTCGGAAGGAGCAAGGGTTACAGTCTCCTTCGGCAAGCGTATCGTGGAGGGGTATGTCTGGAGTAAAACTGCAAAAAAGCCGCCGTTTCCCACAAAACCTGTGCAAGAGGTAAAGGAGCAAGTTTTTAGCGCAAACCAGATAAAACTAGCCCGGTGGATGTCAAAACACTACCTTGCCACTCCTCTGGAGTGTCTAAAGTGCCAGCTCGGGAAGAAGGGTGAACAGGAGGAAACAGCCGCAAAATCCAAAATAACCACTCTAATCCTGTTGCCATACGCCTCGCAAGTCAAAATCAGGGCCCTGGCGGCTAAAAAAACGGGAGAAAAGGCCCTTATTGGCTCCCGATCGGCCGTATTTGCCCAACTCCCCAACCTGAAGAAAATAGTAATCGAGGAGCCGGAGAACTGGAATTATAAAGATGAACGGGCTCCTTACTACCATACGGCTGAAATTGCCAAAAAACGGGCCGAGATCGAAAATCTAAAGCTCGAGATTAGACCCGTTATCCCAAGCGTGGAGCACTTCGCAAAATACTCCCCTTCTCTGCTAGAGATTGAGCCAGCTCAAATAGTTGACTTGAGTTTAGAAAAGGCGGCCGGCAATTACACCCTCGTCTCGCAAGAGCTGGAAAACAAAATTGCGCCTGCAAAAACGCTCATAATCTACGCAAGCTCCAAGGAATTACAGGAAGGATTCAAGGAAGACCTCCAGAAAAAAGTTGCCGGAAAAAGCGCTGTCGAAATATATGGTCCAGAGCTGTTTTCTATTCCCGGCAAGGAGGCGGATTACGTTTTTTGGGTGGATACGGACACGCTTTTAAACCTCCCCGACTTTAGAGCCCACGAAAAGCTCGTCCAAACCGCTCAAAAGCTCGGGCAGAGGGCAAAGGAGGGCCTATACTTGCAAACTCTGACCCCTAAACACCCCTTAATTGCTGACCTTGAAGCCGGGAACTTGAAAAAGTTCTACCAAAGGGAACTAAAAACCCGCAAAGAGCTTGGATATCCGCCCTTCTTTACCCTGGTAAAACTCACCTACACCTCAAAAAGCATCGCTAAAACCGGTCTGGAAGCAGAGAAACTGTATGAGAAGCTGTTAGCAGTTAGCACTAAGCAATTAGCAATTGAAGTTTCACCACCTTACGAACCTTACTCTAAAACTCCCAGAAAGATCCGGCTCAACATGGCGATTAAGATCGAATCCAACCCAAACATCGAACAGGATCTTGATAAACTATCCAAGGTGATATCTACCGATTGGCGGGTGGAGGTCGATCCGGAATCACTGTTATGAAAATAGTTACCGTCCCAAATAAAATCCTGACCACACCAACAAAGCCAGTCGAAAAGTTTGACGAGGAGCTCAAGAAGCTGGTTTCCGAAATGGAGGAGATGCTCAAGAACCAGAGCAGTCCAGAAGGCGTGGGGCTTTCGGCAAACCAAGTTGGGGTCGGGCTTAGGGTAGCAATAGTTCGGCTCAACTTTAAGAACCAAGACGCGGCCCCAAATCTGCTTGCGATAATCAACCCTAAAATAATCAAACATTCCAAAAAGACCTTAAAGGAACAAGAGGGTTGCCTCTCCATCCCTAAAACTGATGTCTCGGTTGAGCGCTTCGAGTCCGTGACTGTAGAAGCGCAAGACCTGCAGGGAAAGCCGCTGAAGCTTAAACCGAATGGGTTTTTGGCTCGGATCTTCCAACATGAAATCGACCACCTGGACGGGAAGCTGATCACCAGTGTAATCTAGAAGTTGATGGCCAAGAAACCTAGAATTGTATTCTTCGGATCTCCTGCTTTTGGGCAAGTGATCCTCAAAAGGTTATTAGAAGACTTTGCCGTTGCCGGCGTTGTGACCCAGCCGGACCGCTCCCGAGGGCGCGGCAGAAAGCGACTACCTACCCCTGTAAAATCTTTTGCCAAGGAAAACAAAATCACCGCCTACAACCCGGAAAATAAAAAGCAGCTGAGAGACTTAAAAGCAAGGCTAAAACGGCTAAAACCCGATGTCTTTGCCGTCGCCTCCTACGGCATGATAATCCCCCAAGAAATCCTGGAAATACCCAAAAGAGGAACGTTCAATGTGCACCCCTCGCTTCTTCCAAAGTACCGGGGACCCTCTCCCATCCACGCTACAATTCTGCACGGAGATGAAAAAACCGGGGTGACCATAATGCTTATGGACGAGAAAATGGACCACGGCCCAATTTTGGCTCAAAAGGAAATCCCCATATCACCTGAGGAAACCACTCTCACCCTCACCGCAAAGCTGGCTTATTTTGGAAGCGATCTTCTGGTAGAAACAATCCAAAGATTGCTAAAAGACGGGATTACTCCTCAGCCCCAAGACCACGAAAAGGCCACCTACACCAAGTTAATAAAAAAGAAAGACGGTCACGTAGACTGGGATCGGATGGGTAATGAAAACATCGAGCGAATGATAAGAGCTTACCAACCTTGGCCCGGGGTATGGACCACCGTAGGCGAGATGGCCGACCAGCTGGAGCAGGAGTTGAGAAACAAAAAACATAAAAACCTTAAGCTAAAGATATTGGCAGCCCACTTGGAAAACGGCGTTCTGGCTTTAGACCGCGTCCAAGTCGAAGGCAAGAAACCCATAAGCCTAACCGATTTTGGAAAAGGATACCTTAAGTAACATCCCTCTTGATAATCCTATAATTGTAGGGTAAAATCAGTTGATCCGAAAAAGAAAGGGAAAGACTAATGCTTGTGGCATTTACCTTCACGACCTCGGGTATTACCCTCAACGGGCTGCGGGAGCAGAACCCCGACCTCTTCATCCAGGAATTCGATCCTTGGTGGAAGGGCGAGCCCTTCGCCAACAATAAGGGTATGCCTCTGTGGCCTCGTAAGCTGGCACTTCGGACCGCGGCAATTCCGGATTCGTTCAATAGGACCTGGGACGAGCAGCAGAAGCTTCTCGCCTCGGGCGAGAACGTTCCGACGGTTCGGGATCTGGTCGAGGGAATGATCGCCTACTACGACGACACCGGTGAGCAGCTATTCTCGGATTACTGGGTTCGCACCAGTGATATTTCCTTGATGAGCGGCGATCGGGTCAGCGTCAAGTTCAGCACGAATGTCGTGGAAATCGCCAGCGAGGGCGACTACCGTGATAGCTGGAGCGGCGTCACCGTTGTTTATAACCCTAGGTTCCCATGGCAGGCCATAACGGACACTATTCGAACATTAATGCGGACGGAATAGTCACGCAGCTAAAAGACCGTTGAGTTTACTCTACGGTCTTTTTCTTTTTATCTTGAAATATCAGTAGTAAATTCGTTGGCAGGCCATCGCGGACAATGTGAGAACCTCAATAGAGACGCTTACCCAACCGATCCTTATCCCCCGCTTCCCTCTTGATAATTCTATAAGTACAAGGTAAAATCAGTCAATCCGAAAAAGAAAGGGAAGGATTGATGTTCTTGATCTTAGTTGGTTTCATGCTGGCCCTGGATGCAATTTTGGCGGCTGTTACTTGGTTTCTCATCAATTATATTTGGAACAATGTTGCCAGGGAAAAGCTAAAAGTAACGAGCGATAGAGCTTGGGCTTGTTTCTTGGGCATCGTTGTCTTAACCGCCAACGCTTGGAATATT
>JAUXIZ010000014.1 GCA_030620855.1 candidate division WWE3 bacterium | reverse complement strand
TCGTTTCCTGTACCACTGTCACCAAAAACAATGAAAGCTAAGGAAGGGGTTTGTCGATAATAAGTGATTGAGAGCGTCGCTAGTATAAGTAGAAGTAATACCGCGGTTGTAACAATTTTTAGGGACTTCATTTTGACTACACAAGGGTAGCAAAATAGTATTTCTGGAATAAAACTTCTAAGCTTTTGCTATCCTTTTCCTTGGTGGTATCAGATAAGCATTACGTACAATCTTTTCAGGAGGTTTTTGCGGATTTAGGAACTTCAGAAAAAGGTTTGACCTCGCGTGAAGCCCGGGCGCGTCTCAATAAAAGTGGTAAAAACCTTCTTTTTGAAGAAACGCGGTTTAAGACCCTGCGGCTTTTAGCCAATCAGTTTAAAAACTTTTTCGTGATTCTTCTCTTTATCGCCTCCGCACTCGCTTTTGCTTTTGAGTCTGCCGTAAACGGTTTTGTGCTTCTTGCCGTGGTAGTGCTTAATGTTAGCGTCTCTTTTATTCAGGAGCGCAAAGCCGAAAAGACAATTGAGAGCCTCCGCAAAATTTACCCTGATAGAGTGTTCGTCATGCGAGGAGGAAAAGAGACCAGTATTTTAGTCGAAGAGATAGTAATGGGGGATGTGGTTGTCCTTCGCGAGGGAGAGGCGGTTCCTGCCGACCTCCGTCTCTTTGAATCCCGCGATTTAAGGATTGACGAAGCCGTCTTGACGGGAGAGTCTATCCCAGCTGAAAAGACTACCCAGCCCTTTCCAGAGGGGACGTCCTTAGCAGATCGTAAAAACATTGCTTATGTGGGAACTTTAGTGGTTTCCGGCAGCGGTTTAGGGGTGGTAGTTAAAGCGGGATCGGAAACGGAGTTTGGCAAGATCGCGGCTTTTGCTCAAGAACAGGAGGAACGCAGTTTCCTTCTTGAGCGAATCACCCGGCTGGGGATTTGGCTAACCGCTTTCGCAGGGCTCCTCTCACTTTTAATTTTTGCCTTGGGGATTTGGCGCAGCCAAGAGCTAATCCATCTTGTGAATTTTGCAATTGCGGTTTTTGTCTCAGCCGTGCCGGAAAGCTTGCCTACTGCGACCACGCTGGCCCTCGCTCTTACGGCACTGCGCTTGTCTAAAAGAAAAGCTTTGGTCAAGCATCTACCGACCGCAGAGACTTTGTCGGGGGTTGATCTTTTTGCCTTTGATAAGACCGGAACTCTTACTCTTAACGAGATGTCGGTGGCCCGGATTAGTTTTTTGGGTCAGGATTTGGAGGTTACCGGAACCGGTTTCACCTCGCAAGGAGAGGTTTTAGAGGGTGGAAAGAAGGTCCTAATTGAAGAAGGTTCCTATCTGGATCATTTTGTCAAGGTGAGTGCCTTATCCGTCTCAGGGTCGATGTTGCCCGCCGCAGGGGATGACGGGGAGCGTTGGATAATCCATGGTGATCCAACCGAAGGCGCATTTTTGATCCTAGCGGAGAAATTAGGCATTCACATCGACCAGGAAGGCTTAAAGGAAGATTTTGTTTTTACTTCACAGCGGCGGATGCGTTCTCGAGTTTTCTTGCGCGGTAAGAAATTTCATGTCTACAGCCTGGGTGCGCCTGAGGAGATTCTACAACGCTGCCGGTTCTATTTAAAGGATGGGAAGAAAGTTAGAATCACTTCGGAAATTAGGGAGAAATTTGAAAAACAGGCTCAAGAGTTAGCCAAGCAAGGATACCGGGTTTTGAGCGTTGCGACAAAGACCTACTGGACCGAAAAATTAGTGATGGATCAAGCCGAATCGGAACTCACCTTTTTGGGTACGGCCGGGCTTTTAGATAAGCCTAAAGAAGGTGTAGCGCGAACCTTTAGTACGCTTTTACAGGCCGGGATTGATCCGATCATTATTACCGGCGACCACCCCGGTACCGCCTTGGCCGTGGCGCGAAGCGTGGGGCTGGAAGTTTCAGATAAAACTCTTCTAACGGGTGATCAACTAGAGGATCTCAAGGATGATGAGCTGATTCAGGTCATTCCTAAAATCAATGTCTACGCGCGAATCTCTCCTACCCAAAAGTACCGGTTGGTTGTTCTTTTGAAAAAGATGGGGAAGCGGGTGGCTGTTTCTGGAGATGGGGTTAACGACGCACCCGCACTTAAGAAGGCCGATGTGGGGGTGGTAATGGGTATGAAGGGAACTGATGTTTCCAAAGATGCGGCCGATTTAGTTCTCTTGGACGATAACATTGAGACAATTTTGCCGGCCATCGAGGAAGCAAGAACTCTATATGACAACATCAAAAAGTTTTTCACATTCTTATTGTCGGGCAACTTTGAGGAGCTTTTAATTATTGCTGCCGCGCTGATCCTAGGGCTTCCCCAACCTTTTACAACGCTTCAAATACTTTGGGTAAATTTTATAACTGACTCCTTCCCCGCCTTTGCTTTGGCTTATGACCCACCGCAGGAGGATACGCTAAAGTCCGCTCCTCGCGATTTAAGTCCGAGGATGATTAGACCGATACTCCTTTACGCCCTATTTTTGGGGTTTATATCGCTAGTTGGAGAATCAGTGCTTTTTTTGTCTAACTTGGCAGACGTAGCCCGCGCCCGAACTATGATCTTCACCGGCGCCGTTTTGTTTGAGCTTTTTATTGTCTTTTCCATAAGGACGAAGGAGGTGTTTTGGAGGGAGCTAACTTCTAACAAATACCTGGTTTTGGCCTTTTTGGTTTCGTTCGGTCTACAGATACTAGTTATTTATTTTGGGCCTCTGTCCAGCGTAATGAGCACGGTGCCTTTAACTCTTAAAGATTGGTCTTCGATACTCATCTTTGTTGCTTCTTCTATGGCAGTTGTAGAGATGGTCAAATGGGTGAGTAGAAAGAAGCTCGCCAAAAATAAAAACCGCTCTTAAAGCGGCCTTTTACCCGTCTAGCTCTCTCTATTAAAGCTCGGCTAGTTCCATTTTCTCGGCGGGAGCGGTAACCTCGATGTGCTCGAGGTATTTTTCGGTAGTAGAGAGCCGTTTGTGCCCTGCAATCTTAGAAACTAAGACCAGGGATGCTCCCCGCTTTAAGTGGTGGGCGATAAAGGTGTGGCGAATATCATTGACTGTCGCATCGTCAATCCCCGCAAGATCCAAGTAGCGCTTGATGGTTGCACGGATATTTCTAACCAAAAGGGGGCGGCCGGTTCTGGTTATAAAGACATTTTTAGCGATAGCCTTGGAAGGACGTTCTTTTTTAAGATAGGCTTCCAGCGCTTTTTGGGATTGGGAATTTAAAGGAACCGTTCGTTCTGGGTGGCGGTTGAATTTAGAGACCGTGACCTCTCCAGGCTTGTTTCCGGACCCGATCCTTAGATCATTAGTCTTAAGTCGAGACAGCTCCCCGATTCTAATGCCGGTTTGCAAAAGAAGTTCAACGATTGCGTAGGTTCTGGCGTCGGTTCTGACCGCATCTCGCAAAGCTCTGTATTCGGTTTCGGAGAGGATGCGCGGAGGTTTAGTTTCGAACTTAGGATGCTCGACCAAAAGGGCGGGATCGTCTGTTACGTATTCACTAACCTTTAGGAATCTAAAGAAGGTTTTAACTGCGTTGGTTTTTCTTGAGACTGACTTAGGAGTGTAGCCTTTTTTAAGAAGTTTGGCCATGAAGGCGTCGATGTCGTCCTTGCTAATTTCTGCAACATGGGCTTTTTCCAACTCCTTCAGAAACTCGACCAACTGGTCGAGGTCTTTACCGTAGGCCAAAACAGTAGCGTGAGCCCTGTTCTTTTCCTTAAGGTGATCTATGAACTTTTGGTGGGCATCCTTTAACGGAATCATTATCGGTTATAAGATAACACTATCCCATAACATAGTCAAGTAAGCACCCGGAGGCGCGCTTGCTACAATTAATCAAATGCCCCGTCCTGCCCGATTAGATAAAAAACGCGCTTCAATCTTTAGACAGTTATTTTCCTTTTTCTCATCGGGGAAGGTATTTTTCCCGCTCTTTCTGCTGTTTACCTTTTTTCTCGTCCAAAGCTTCTTTAGGATTAGGGAAAGAAGCGGTCAGCTTGACCTTTTTGAGGATGAGGTGAGCGCTTTGCGGGACAAGGTTGGTGAAAAACTGGGTGATCTCGAGTACCGCAGTTCATCTGAATTTGTTTACAAGGAAGCTCTGGAGCAATTGGGCTACACCAGGCCTGGCGAGGTGATTGTTGTTTTGCCAGATTTTGAGAAGGAGAAAGAAAAAACCGACAACGGCTCACAAGAGGACGAAGAGGATCAATCCTCTCAAAACCCCGCCGAACCGGTTCCCAACTGGAAAAAGTGGCGCATCCTCTTTTTTGGAAGCTAGTGTAGAATAGAAACCCTTGGAACTGACTGCTATCATTTAGATGTACCCGAAGCGGGCTGGTGGAACGGTTACCACGCGTGGCTCATAACCACGAGAACCTGGTTCAACTCCAGGGCCCGCAACCAGGCTGGGTAGCTCAGTTGGTAAGTAGCGCCGCCCTCATAAAGCGGAGGTCGTGGGTTCGAATCCCACCCCAGCCACCACGAACGTTTCCCCCGACTTATTAATCAGTGTTATCATTCTCCTGTTATGAAAAAGCGCGTTTTGACTGGAGACAGGCCAACCGGGCCGCTTCATCTTGGACACTATATTGGAACCCTCAAGGCCCGCCTTGATCTGCAGGATGAGGCGGAAGTCTTTGTTCTTATTGCCGACTATCACACCCTGACCCGCGGGGTCGATACCAAAAACCTTAGAAACAATGTCCGCGAACTTGTATTGGATTACCTATCCGTTGGGCTCGACCTTAAAAAAGTTACAGTTTACCGCCAGTCGGATGTACCACAAGTTACCGAGTTGGCGCTTCTTTTTGGGATGCTGATCACGGTTCCCCGTCTTTCTCGCGTTCCAACTCTCAAGGAAGTTATGCGGGATGAGAAGATAAAAACTCCCTCCTTTGGCCTTTTAGGTTACCCCGTACTTCAGGCTGCAGACATCGCCTTGGTCAAGGGGGAGGTTGTACCCGTGGGACGAGATCAGGCATCGCACCTTGAAGTAACGCGGGAATTAATCCGCCGCTTCAACAGCGAATTTGGAGAAGTTTTCCCGGAGCCTGAGGCTTTGATCAAGGGCGAGGTTTTGCCCGGTACGGACGGGAAGGCCAAGATGAGCAAGTCGCTTGATAACGCGATTATGCTTTCCGACGGCGGAGAAGCCGTCGAAAAGAAAGTGATGGGGATGTATACAGATCCAAAAAGGGTCCATGCTACGGACCCCGGTCATGTGGAGAGAAACCCCGTGTTTATCTACTTAGATGCATTCGCCAAAGATACGGGTAAGGTGAAGGATCTAAAAAGCCGCTACGAAAAGGGTACAATCAGCGACGTGGAAGTCAAAAGGTATCTGGTCGAAGTGTTAAACGAGTTTCTTGATCCGATAAGGTCAAGACGGGAAGAACTTGAAAAGAGCGTAGATATCGGTAAAATCTTAGAAGACGGTCGGCGCAAGGTAGCGCCGATTGCCGATGAGACTTTGTCCAAAGTAAAGGAGGCCATGAAGCTAGTTTAATGGAAAAAGCAAAAATTACTCGAAGAATAAAAAAACCTCCCATGCCGAAAGGGCCTAACCTTATTTCCTGGTTTTTCTTTGTGGTTATACTATTTTTGATCTTTTGGGCCTTTTCCACCCCTGTTTCCAAACCTGCGGAGCTTCCCGTATCGCAAGTAATTTCCTCTATAAAGGACGGAGAAGTTAAAAAAATAGAGATTGAAGGCGATGTTTTGACCATTACTTTAACCAACGATGAGCAGGTTGTTTCCCAAAAGGAAGAGGGTTCTAGCTTTTTGGACACCCTTTCCCAGGCCGGGACTGATCCCGCCCTGGTTAGCGAAGGTATAACCATAAAGGAAGGGTTCCCTTGGCTCGAGATTATTGTGAATCTTTTGCCGGTTATTCTTATCGGGGTTTTCTTCTTTCTTATCTTTCGCCAGGCGCGGGGCGGGGCCTCCGATATTCTTTCTTTTGGCCGCTCGCGGGCTGAGCTTTTCGTCCGCGGCCGCCAACCTCGGATATCTTTTAAAGACGTGGCGGGAGTGGATGAGGCGAAACGGGAGCTTGAGGAGGTAGTGGACTTTCTCAAGAAACCTGGCAAGTACAAGGCGCTCGGGGCCAGGATTCCAAAGGGGGTTCTTTTGGTGGGTCCGGCCGGGACTGGAAAGACGCTTTTGGCCCGGGCGGTGGCTGGCGAGGCGGATGTACCTTTTTACTCCATATCCGGCTCTGAGTTTATGGAGATGTTGGTTGGGGTAGGAGCCGCCCGCGTTCGCGATCTTTTTGCCAACGCTAAGAAGAACGCCCCAGGCATCATCTTTATCGATGAGATTGAGTCGATTGGCCGCCAGAGGGGGCTTGGGATGGCCGGAGGACATGAGGAGCGTGAGCAGACTCTTAACCAGATTTTGACCGAGATGGACGGGTTTACGCCCTCCGATAACGTAATTGTTTTGGCCGCCACCAACCGCCCCGAGCTTTTAGATCCTGCTTTAGTCCGTCCCGGCCGTTTTGATCGGCGCGTGGTCCTTGATCTTCCGGACATTGAGGGGCGCGAGGGAATCTTCAAAATCCATGTCCGAGGAAAGCCGTTAGCCCCCTCCGTAGATCTTAAAAAGATTGCCAAGAGGACGGTTGGGTTCTCAGGCGCAGATATTGAGAATATGCTTAACGAGGCGGCGATTTTGGCCGCCAGCGAGGGTAAGAAAGTGATTGATATGGCAGATATCGATGAGGCGGCCACAAAGGTCAAGCTCGGTCCCAAGAAGCGCCGTCTGCAGTCTCCCGAGGAAAAGAAGATGACCGCGTATCACGAAGCCGGGCATGCGATTGTGGCAGCCCATCTTCCGCACATGGATCCGGTTCATAGGGTGAGTATAGTCTCGCGCGGTCTTGCTCTTGGCTTTACGGAGATTCCTCCGGTCGCCGACAAGTACCAGCACACTAAAACCGAGCTTTTGGAGCGGATTACCTCTCTTCTTGGCGGACGGGCGGCGGAGGAAGTTGTTTTTGGAGAATTTACTGCCGGGGCGGCATCCGACCTTAGCCAGGCGACGGTTATTGCCCGCAAAATGGTAGCCGAGTTTGGGATGTCTGAACTTGGACCCATTTCCATAGGAGGAGGGGAACGAACATGGTTTGGGATGTTTGGAGAGCCTCGCGGTTGGTCGGAGGAGATGTCCGGCAAAGTAGATTCAGAAGTTAAGAAAATTCTGGACGAATCTTACAAACAAGCCAGAAAGGTTTTGGAAGCCAACAAAAGTAAACTCGAAAAGGTCACAAAAGCGCTTCTCAAAAAAGAAACCTTGGACGGAGAGGAGTTCAAAAAGTTGGTCAGTGATTAGTGATCAGGGACCAGGTGTAGAACAATGAAACGCCTAGTACTTATTGATACCGCCAATTTTCTGCATCGGGCTTTTTATGCTTTTCCCATGCAGCTTACAACCTCGGACGGGCAGATCATAAACGCCGTTTACGGGTTTGCCTCGATGCTTATTTCTTTGGTTAAGGAGTTTGAGCCGACCCATTTAGCCTGCGCTTTGGAGTCGGAAAAGGAGATTGTTTTTAGGGAGATAGAGTTTCCCGATTACAAAGCCACGCGGGTTCCAAAATCCCCCGAGGAGCAAGCGGCCTACGAATCTCAAATCCCTTTGTTGGGAGAGTTTTTGGAAGCGGCGGGCATTAAAACCCTCAAGTCGGAGGGATACGAGGCGGATGATGTTATTGGGACGGTCGCCGTAGGCACGAAGGGCAAAGCGGAGACGATAATTGTTTCAAACGATCGGGACCTGACGCAGCTTATTGACGAGGCTTCCAGGTTTTACCTACCTGCCGTTGGCAAGGGTAAAGCTAAGCTCTACGGCAAAAAGGAGTTTTTGGAAGAGTACGGCTTTGCCCCCGGGCAATTGGTGGAGTATAAGGCGCTCCGTGGCGATCCTTCCGACAATATCCCCGGAGTTCGCGGGATTGGGGACAAGACGGCTACCAAACTTGTTAAGGAGCATGGGACATTGAGAAATATCTACAAAAACATTTTGGATATCGCCCCGGCGGTTGCCGAGAAACTGGCCGACGGCAAGGATGACGCTTTCTTGTCCAGAAAGTTGGCGACTATCGTTACCGACGCTCCTTTGGAGTTTGAGCTAAAGGACTTGGAGTTTAAGGGCTTGGATAATCCAAAGGTTGCGGAGCTGTTCGAAAAATGGGGGTTTAAATCGCTCCTTGGGAAGCTGGGCGTTTCCCAGGAGGAAGGCAAAGAAGAAAAGAGCCAGCTCAAGCTGCTCTAAAACACCATGAAGGTTGCGTTGGTACATGACTTTTTAAATCAATACGGTGGGGCGGAGAGGGTCCTTGAGGCAATCCATGAGATATACCCTTACTCCCACGTATACACGTCGCTTTACGACCCCAAAAAACTACCGCTGAGGACGAAAAACTGGGACATTAGACCTTTCAAACTTCCCAAGGTTTCTCTAACCCACTTTCTCAAGTACTACACGGCGTTTTACCCCCTGCTTTGGGAGCAAGTTGACCTATCGGGCTATGATCTGGTTATATCTTCGTCTTCGAACTTTGTAAAAGGGGTTTTAACTCCTTCCGAAACCCTTCATATTTCTTACATTCATACTCCGCCTCGGTTTTTGTACCACTATGAGCGAGAAACCGCCCGGCGGGATCTTTTTATCTACAAGCCGGTTCTTGCCTTGCTGGATAACTACTTTAGAATTTGGGACTACAACAGCGCTCAACGTCCCGATTTTCTGGTTGCAAACTCCAAAGAGGTTGCCGGCAGAATTAAGAAGTTTTACGGCAGAGAAGCCGCGGTCATCTACCCGCCGGTTAATCTACCGAAGGAGTCTAAAATTGCAGAGAAGGTTGGTGAGGAAAAGTATTACCTTGTTGTCTCACGCTTAGGCGCCTATAAGCGGATTGATTTAGCAATTAAAGCTGCTAATAAATTTAAGATCCCGCTTAAAATTGTGGGCACAGGCAAAGAAGAAGAGCGGCTAAAACGCATGGCCGGGCCAACCGTGGAGTTTTTAGGGTTTGTGAGTGACTCCAAATTAGCAAACATATATTCCAATTGCGAAGCGCTAGTTTTCCCCACAGATGAGGACTTTGGCATAGTTCCTGTTGAGGCAATGTTCTTTGGCAAACCTGTCTTAGCTCTTGCCAAGGGGGGTGCCTTGGAGACGGTTGTAGCCGGGAAAACCGGTGAGTTTTTCCAAGATGGGACGGTTGATTCGCTGGCAGAAGTATGGGAGAAGTTTGAGCCATCAAAGTACAAGGCAAGCGATTGCCGCGCCCAAGCCAAGAAGTTTTCCAAGGAACGCTTCAAGAAAGAATTCTCCGAATTTGTGAATTCTAAACTGGAGTAGTCTACGCTGTACTATGCCTGAATTACCTGAAGTAGAGACCATTAGAAAACAGTTGCAGAAGGAAATTGTGGGGTTATCCATCACCGATATTTGGACGGATACGCCCAAGATGATCCGGCCCTCGCCGGCCGAGGTCCTCAAGCGGGTTAAAGGACAGAAGATCGCCGCCGCCGAGCGCCGCGCAAAGCTTTTAATTTTTCGCCTTTCGGGGGAGGAGAATCTGGTCTTACACCTGCGGCTCTCCGGCCAGCTTTTTCTCCACGAACCCGATGACTCTCGCGACCCGTTCCTCCATGTCATTCTTAAGCTCTCCAATGACAAGGAGCTACACTTTAATGACCAGCGCAAGTTCGGCTACGTGAGTTTGGTTGACTCCGATGCCGAGCTGGAGAAGCTCGTCGCCGGTTACGGCCCGGAGCCGTTGGATGATCTAACCGAGGAGCAGTTTGCCGGGATTGTGAGCGGTTCAAACCGTCGAATCAAAGACCTTCTTCTGGATCAGAAGAAGATTTCCGGGGTCGGGAACATTTACGCCAACGAGGCGCTTTGGCTGGCGAAGGTCCATCCGGAGGTAAAAGCATCCTCTCTATCTGATTTGCAGATCAATGATCTGTACAAATCGGTGCTGAAAGTCCTGGAGGACGGTCTTCGTTTGGGAGGGGCGACGATCTCCGATGAGAAGTACCGCAACCTCTATGGGGAGCGGGGAAACTATGAGCAGGCGGTCCGAGTCTACCAGCGCAAAGGCCAGCCCTGTCCTCGCTGCAAAACCAAAATTGAATACCTTAAGGTTGGTCAGCGCGGGACATTCATCTGTCCTAAGGAGCAAAAGATATAATCTATCGCATGTTACTTAATAAACTTTATCTGGATAATTTTAGAAGCTACGGCAAGAAGGAATTTAAATTCGATAATGGGATTACGTTGGTCGTTGGGCCGAACACGGCCGGCAAAAGCAACCTTTTGGAGGCTCTTTTTCTTTTGGCCTTTGGTACTTCTCCACAGGCAGGGTTGGATCGCGAAATGATCAAAACCGGCGAAAAGCTTGGGTTCGTCAGGGGATTCTTTTTGGAAGATGGGGAAAAGGAACTTGAGGTAGTTTTAACCGCAACCGGCAAACGCTTTAGGGTCAACGGGGTTGGCCGGCGGCTCTCGGACTTTTCCAGTCACTTCCACGTGGTTCTCTTTTCTCCTCATGATCTTAACCTAGTGAGCGGGAGACCGGATCTGCGCCGCCGTTTTGTGGATCTTGCTTTAGGTAGTGTGGATCAGGATTACGCCCGCGCTTTTCGGGAGTACGATAAGATAAGAAAACGCCGCAATCGTCTTTTGGAGCAGATAAATCAAGGTTGGGGCGAGGAGGAAGAGCTTGGGTTTTGGGATGCCAAGCTTTTGGAGCACGGAGTCTTGTTG
>JAUXIZ010000046.1 GCA_030620855.1 candidate division WWE3 bacterium | reverse complement strand
TCCAGGTATTTTTTCTGATTAGGCATGATTTGAATTACGGGGTGCGGCGTTTTGGGGTCGGCTTCCTTTGAGTGGGCACCCTTTAAGCCCAGCACGTTTCTGGCAAACTCCACCGCGGCCATCTGCATACCGAAGCAGAGCCCAAGGAAAGGGATTTTATTTTCCCGCGCGAACTTAATTGCTTTTATCTTCCCTTCCGTTCCGCGGCTCCCCCATCCTTGAGGAACGATGATCCCATCGAGTCCATTGAGCACTTTCTTGACTCGATCGGGGCTGGCTTTTCCGATTTTCTCGGCGTCGATGAATTCAAGTTGAGGTTTGGACCCCCGGGCCCAGGCGGCGTGTTTGAGGGCTTCGTTAACGCAAATATAGGAGTCCTCTAGGGTAAAATCTCCTGAGCTGATGTACTTGGCAACAATGCCAATTCGGAGCGGTTTTTGGGCACTTTTGATCTTCTTAACCATCCGCCGCCAGGAGGTAAGATCTTTTGGACGTCCTTTAAGCTCTAGCCGTTTAAGGAGTTTTGCGGTAAATTTTTGTTTATCGAGAAGAAGGGGAACTTCGTAAACGGTTTTCACGTCCGGGTTGGAAATGACATCTTCAAGGTCCAGAGCGGCGGCGAAAGCGATCTTCTCTCTGCGTTTCAAGTCCACTGGACTTTCCGATCGAGCAATTACGAAGTCGGGCCTCAAACCCAGAGTGCCTAGCTGATAGATGGACTGTTGGATGGGTTTGGACTTCATCTCCCCGAGCGTCTTTGGGATGGGAAGGTATCCGACATGGATCAGGACGGTGGACTCTGGATTTCTGATCTTAAGGCGCCGGATCGCTTCAAAGAACATGATGTTCTGATACTCTCCCACGGTGCCGCCCAGTTCGATCACAGCCATTTGGTACCCTTTCGCAGCCTGCTTAATTCGTCTGATTATCTCTTCGGGGATCTCTTTGTACGCATCGATGCTTTGACCTTGGTATTCGAGGCGTCTCTCGCGGTTTAGAACATCAAAGTAAACCTGTCCGGCAGTGATGTAATTTTTTCCGGGGAGGTCGGTGTTGAGAAAACGCTCGTAGTGGCCGATGTCCTGGTCGGTCTCGGCTTTATCATTAGTCACAAAAACTTCTCCATGCTCAATGGGGTTCATCGTACCTGCATCTATATTTAGGTACATGTCGCATTTTATGGCCGTGGTTTTATAGCCGCTGGATTTGAGAAGGAGCGCAATTGAGGAGGTGGTGATTCCCTTACCTAAACCGGACAGTACACAACCCGAAACGAAGATGAGTTTGAGGAATTCCCGCTCCGGCACATATCAGTATACCAGTTAAAAGAGTTTTTTAGTTAACAGCAAGCCCAAGATAGTTTTTTCATCTTTGATCTTTCCGGACGCTATTTTTGCGAGAGCTTTTTTGAAAGGTAATCGGATAACCTCGATGTTCTCGTCCGGATCGGAAGGTTCTGGGTGTTCCACGGGAGTTAGCTCTTGGGCTAGGAAGAAGGTTCGTTTGGATGTGAGCCAGCTGGGAGCAGCGAAGGCTTCGGTTAGTCTCTCCAGCTTTTTTGCCGTATAGCCGGTTTCTTCTTCGAGTTCCCGATTGCCGGCGATTGTCTCGTTCTCCCCTCTCTTCACCTTTCCCCCCGGAAGTTCGAGAAGAACCTCCTCCACCCCTCGCCTAAATTGCTTGACTAGGATGATCTCATTTTCCGAAATTTGGGGGATGATTATTACCTCGTTTGGGCGCTCAACAATTTCCTGCTTGAATAGTTTTCCGGAGGCAAGTTTCAGCGTGGTGCGTCGCAGAGTAATTTCACCCTCTGTATAGAGTGTCTCTTTTTTTAATATTTTTTCTCGACCTGTCTTAGACACCATTAGATATCTAACTCTGCTTTTAGGGCGTGGGTTTGGATAAAGCGTTTTCGTGGCGGCACCTCTGATCCCATCAGCATGGTAAAGACCTCGTCCGCCTTTTGGGCATCCTCGATAGTGATCTTTTTTAGGGTCCGGGTTTCCGGGTTCATGGTGGTCTCCCAAAGCTGGTCGGCGTTCATCTCGCCCAACCCTTTAAATCTCTGGACTTTTGCCCCGGGCATATCCTTAAGCAGTTTGTCCCGCTCCTTATCGGAGAAGGCATAGGCGGAGGTTTTACCGCGGATTATTTTGTAAAGAGGCGGCATCGCCAAGTAAACGTTCCCGCTTTCGATAAGAGGGCGCATGTAGCGGAAGAATAGCGTTAAATGGAGCGCCGTAATGTGAGAACCGTCCACATCCGCGTCGGACATGATGATGATTTTTCCGTAGCGCAGTTTCTCCATGTCAAACTCCTCCCCGATCCCCATCCCAATTGCCACAATTAGATCACGGGTTCCTTGGTGCTCAAGGATCTTGTCCAAGCGGCTTTTTTCCACATTCAATCCCTTGCCCCAGAGAGGCAGAATGGCTTGGAACTTACGGTCTCGAGCCTGCTTTGCCGATCCTCCGGCGGAGTCGCCCTCTACGATGAAAAGCTCGGCTTCCTCCGGATCCTCCGTTTGGCAGTCGGCCAATTTGCCCGGTAGTCCCAAACCTTCCAAGATTCCTTTTCTGAGTACTGTTTCTCGGGCAGCGCGGGCGGCAAGACGGGCCTCGGACGCGATGACTCCTTTTTGGGTTATTTTTTTCGCGGCTGAAGGAGTTTCCTCGAGAAATTCAAAAAGCTTTTCGCGAAGTACCTGCTCCACAACAGGTCTAACTTCGGCATTGCCCAACTTGTCTTTAGTCTGACCTTCAAACTGGAGGTTTTTGATGTCCAGCTTTAGGGAGATAATCGCGGTTAGGCCCTCCCGGACGTCTTCCCCCGTTAAGGTTTCGTCCCCTTCTTTAATTACTCCTTTTCCTTTGGCAAAATCATTAAGCGTTCGGGTTAGGCCGGAGCGGAATCCGGTTAAGTGCGTTCCTCCGCCGGGGTTATAAATGTTGTTGGTAAAGCACATTACGGTCTCGTTATAACCTTCGTTGTATTGGAGGGCTATCTCCACATCCACTCCCTCGCGGTTCTCGTGGGTGTAAAAAGCTTCATGCAATGCTTTTTTGTTGCGGTTTAGGGACTCCACAAAAGAGCGGATCCCGCCTTCAAAGTAATAGCTTCGCTCGGAGTCTCTCCGCTCGTCCTTAAAACTAAAGAAAACTCCTTTGGTAAGGTAAGCAAACTGCCTAAGCCGCTCGGTAAGGAAATCAAAATCCATACCGACATCCTTGCCAAAGACTTTAGAATCGGGCAAAAAGGTGTCGGTGGTTCCGGTTTCATCGATAGGCGCCTTGCCCGCTTCTTTTACCGTATATAGAGGCTTGCCTCGCTCGTACTCCTGCATCCACACTTTC
>JAUXIZ010000008.1 GCA_030620855.1 candidate division WWE3 bacterium | reverse complement strand
GGTGACCTGTTCGTCGGCTAAAAAGTTTTGTCCCAGAGATTTTTTGGGTTTCGGTTCCATTTTGCGGTTTCTCCCTTCTTACAGTATACTCGCAGGTAATACCTGTTAAAGAGAGGAGAGATCGTGAAGAAAGTTCACGTTTACACGTTTGGTTGTGCGTTTGTTGGGAACGAGACGCCTGCGTCTCCTATATCACGACCTTGGGATCTTTGTATAAACGTTCAGCATCTCAAAGACCCTCACGCTTCTGGTCTTGACCCGGGTACACAGGAAGCCTTTCTCATGAAAAACTTTGGTGAGGTGGAATTCATTACTGCTTTTGCAGACTTTACTCTCCACATGGTTTTTAGAAGGTTTGACGAGGCAGCCATCGCCATAAACTGCAAGGCCGGTTGGGCGCGTTCCGTTTCGTTGGCGGAGATCATGGCAGAGCATTGGCGAGAATTTGGGTACGAGGTAGAGGTGGTTCACCTACATCACGATCAACCGCCTCCGGGACCGAGCGATTGTGATGATTGAAGCACGCAAAGGCATCTTCTTGTAAGATGCCTTTTTATTTAACGAAGGGACGAGATCAGGAGATCTTCTAGCTTTTGTCATTCGACAAAGGTGTAGATATCAGTTACCCTCCGACTCCACCATCCTTGTGAAACGCTTTCAAACCCTAGATCAATTTTCTTCCCTTTAACCGCCCCGCCTTTGTCGGCGGCTTTGCACCTGCCGTAACCGGGTACGTAAAAGTATGAGTGCGGAGCGATGGTGTCTTGGTCAACGGCGCAAATCCCCCAGACTACCGGCTCATCGGTGAAGTGCGTTCGGCCCGAACAGCCTTTACAGTTGCCGTCATATGAGGAGGCGATAAATCCGTTCCTTATGCAGTTGTAGCGGAACTTTGAGGTTTTGCCGTTGGGTAGCTTTTCTTTTATTACCCGCGGGTAATTTAGTTTTACTCCGTCGCATTCTGCTTGAGCGGAAAGAACCTTTGGCTCTATATCGGTTTTCAGTTTTGGAGCGGCAAAAGATGCGATGGTTGCCGCGAGCCCTATAAGAAGAATAGACTGTACCACTGAGCGGGAAATACTGTTTACAAGTTCTGTGTTTTTCTTTGCGTTTCTTTTACTCAATGGCCAAAACTCTCCTGGGGCAGATGGAACACGATGTCTCTGCTTCCAATTTCTGTAAGAAAGCGGGAAGGTGCGCTGAACGATCTTGTGCCAAAAAACATTCTATCCTTTGCAAAGCAAAGGTGCAGGTGCCTTTTAGCGCGGGTCATCCCGACATAGCAAAGCCGTCTTTCTTCTTCCACTTCTTCCAAGCTTCCCATCGACCTTGAGTGGGGAAGTATTCCCTCCTCAAGCCCCGCCATAAAAACCGTTGGGAATTCCAGTCCTTTTGCGGAGTGCAGGGTCATAAGGTTTACACAATTTCCGTGCTTTTTGGATCCTTTTGTTGGGAGTGCGTCCGTTGGCTGTACCAAGGCAACGTGTTCCAGAAATTCTCCGAGGGTGGTAAATGGGGCGGCGACGGAGCGGAGCTCTTTAGCGTTTTCTATTCTGGATTGACCCTGCTCTGTGCCGTCGTTTAGGTACTCAATGTATTTTGTGGCCTTAAGTATTTTGTCCAGTATTACAACAGGTGGTTCGTTTAAGGTCTCCGGTCCGGCAATTTCCAAGAAATTTTTTAACCTCCGTTTTCCAATTTTTTCCGCTCTTTGGAAGCTGACTGTGTCTTTTGAGTTCAAGAGAAGCTTTAGGTAAGCCAGAAGATCCTTGACCTCTTTGCGCTCATAGAATTTAAAACCCCCAATTAAGACGTAGGGGATGCCTTCACGCATAAAGACCTCTTCCAAAACTCGAGATTGCGCATTGGTCCGGTACAAAACCGCAAAGTCGGAAAACTTAGCGATACCTCCACCTGAGCGCATCGATCTGATTTGGGAGGTGATGTAATAGGCCTCGTCAAGTTCACTTTGTACTTCGCTTACCACAATCGGCAAACCGTTACCGTTTTGTGTCCAAAGATCAAGCGGTATGTGGGTCTTATTGTGTTCGATGAGGGACTTGGCCGCGGAGAGAATGGTTTTGGTTGAACGGTAGTTTTGCGAAAGCCTAAAGATTTTAGCTTTGGGATAATCCTTCTCAAACCGCAGGATATTCCTAAAATCGGCCCCGCGCCAGGAGTATATTGCCTGGGACATGTCGCCGACGACGGTTAGGTTTTGATGTTTTTGGGAAAGAAGCTGAACCAGCTCGTATTGGGCGCGGTTTGTATCTTGATATTCATCAACAAGAATATGGAGGAAGCGCTTTTGCCACTTTTTGAGAATTTGAGGTTGGTCTTTCAAAAGCCGTACGGCCTTGAAAAGCAGATCATCAAAATCCAAAGCATCAGCTTCTTTTAATTTTTGCTGGTATTTAACAAAGACCTCCGCAACCATTTCCTGGAAGTAACCCCCGGCCAGCTCCTCGTACTCTTCGGGGCCGACCAGCTCGTTTTTGGCGTTTGAGATGGCTGACTGGATCGAATAAGGGGAGAAGCGCCCTTCCAAGCCAGATGCTTTGATTATTTTTTTGATGAGGCTTTTCCGGTCGTTTTCGTCATAGATGACAAAGCTTTTGGGAATCCCTGCTTCCTTACCGTCGATTCGCAGAGTTTTGGCGCAGGTGGCATGAAAAGTTCCAATCCACATGCCTCCAACGTCTTGTCCAATCAGCGCCGCTACCCGCTCGCGCATCTCTTGCGCCGCTTTGTTGGTAAATGTGACGGCTAAGATTTCTTGAGGGTTGACTTCCCTTTCTTTAATGAGGTAGGCAATTTTGTGAGTTAGGATCCTTGTTTTTCCGGACCCGGGTCCGGCGGCAACAAGGGAAGGGCCGCCAGTGTGCGAGACCGCTTCTTTTTGCTCGGGATTAAGGGAGAAAGTTAAGGTTTCCACGGTTTGATCTTAGCATGGACGTGATTCAATTTTTGCCCGCTTTATTTATGATATTCTGGTTTTGATATGTCAGTAAAGGTTATTGACTTCTGGGCCCCGTGGTGTCCTCCCTGCAAAATGATGAATCCCATTATTGAGGAATTGGAAGAAGAATTAAAAGGCAAGGTGGAGTTTGTTAAATATAATGTGGACGAAGAGCAGGAGGCTGCTCAAAAGTATGGGGTTATGTCTATTCCAACCTACGTGATTGAGAAAGATGGCAAAGAGGTTGCAAGAACAACCGGTGCCCGCTCGAAGGAAGAATTTAAGAGTTGGGTAGAGGATCAGCTATGACGAGAGTAGCGATTAACGGTTTTGGAAGAATAGGCAGAGCTTTTTTTAAGATTGCCATCGATCACCCCGACTTGGAATTTGTTGCCATTAACGACCTTGGAGACCCTGAAAACTTGGTCTACCTTTTAAGATACGATACTGTTTACGGACCCTACGATAAAGAGGTAAAGATTTCCGATGGAAATCTCGTAGTTGGCGGTAAAAAGATCCAGCTTTTGTCGGAAAAGGATCCCGCCGCTTTACCTTGGGACAAGATGGATGTTGATGTTGTTGTTGAGTCCACGGGCGTTTTTACCCACGCGGAGGATGCGGCAAAGCACCTTAAGGCAGGAGCAGAGAGAGTTGTGATTACAGCGCCTGCCAAAGGGGACGTCTCCTATACCCTGATTGGAGCAAATGATGAGATGTTTAAGGAGGGGCTTTCGCCAATTACTTGCAATGCCTCCTGTACCACAAATGCTTCCGTTCCCGTTGCTGGGGTTATGATCGAGAATCCGGGGGTGGTTAAAGCGATGCTTAACACCGTGCACGGTTACACCGCTACGCAAAGTCTTGTGGACGGGCCGGCTAAAAAAGACCCAAGAAGGGGCCGGGCCGCAGCCCAAAATATAGTACCTTCATCAACTGGTGCTGCCGAAGCTGTGGGCCGGTCTCTTAAAGAGATGGAAGGTGTTTTTGACGGGATTGCGCTTAGAGTTCCTGTCATCTGCGGGTCAATTATGGACTTTACCTTTTTGGCCAAGCGCAAAACCTCGGTAAAGGAAATTAACGATTTTTTTAAAAAAGCGGCCAAAACCCCTCGTTGGAATAAAGTGCTTTCGGTAACCGAGGAGCCAATTGTTTCCTCAGATATAATTGGCAGTCCTTTCGGCTCTATCGTTGATCTTTCCATGACACGCGTTGTTGATGGGGATTTGGTTAAAGTTCTTGCTTGGTATGACAACGAATGGGGCTACTCCGCTACTTTAGTCGAGCACGTTGTTAGGGTAGGTAAGCTGATTAAGTAAACTTTTAGTAGGTCCTGGTTGTTTCCGGGATAGTGTTGTCGTAGAGGTTAAAGATTTCCGATAAACTGCTCAGTATCTTTGGTCCGACAGTGTAAATTATTACCCCGATAGCAGCAATTAAGATTATTTGAACGGCAAGATTCTCCCTTACAAATTTAAGCACAGCTCAGTTTATCAAGATTCCCGTTTGTCGGTCGCTTTAGGTATCTTTTCAATGCTAGGATAATTTGGATATTATGCCGGAAAAATCCGAGGAGGAAAAAACGTCAAAACCTGATCCTAAGAATAAGAAAAGATTTAACTGGAGGAAAGCGGGCTTGTGGGCCCTTTTTGTCCTTTCCACCGTTTTGGTTTTTTGCCTAGGTTATCTTAGCGTGTCTTTTTGGGACAATTATTTTAACCGTGGAAGTTATCTAGTTAATGGAGGAACCGATGAAAACTGGCAAGTATACAAAAGCGAGGATTTTGGGTTTGGTTTAAGGTACCCGGTAGATTGGCAAGCCACAGAGGTCAAAAAAAGTCTGGTCATTTTTAAACCGGTTACGGGGGAGGAGGAACAGGCTAGTAAGGAATACGTAAGTCTAAAAATTACCGCAACCGGAAGCCGGGCTAAGACTTCTTGCGAAAAGGACCAAGCAAAATGCAGCTTTTACGCCAACGAAATATTTGGAGACAAGACCGTAACCCCGGACGGGGAGATAATCTTTTTTTCCAATCGCAAGAACGATTTCGTCTTTACGCTCCACAAGTATGGCAGCGCGGACCTAGTGGACACTTTTGAGGACATCAGTCAGAGTCTGCGTTTTGTGAGCGGATCTGAAGAGGAGGAAAATGCTGAAGCTACTTAAAGATGCCGGTCTTAAGGGTAAAAGAGTAATCCTTAGAGCGGATTTGGACGTCCCTTTGCAGGGAGGTAAAGTCTCCGATAACTATCGCCTTAAAGCGCTTTTGCCCACCATAAAACACCTACTCAAAAACGATGCACAATTTTTGATAATCGGGCACGCCGGCCGCCCCGGCGGCAAACCGGATTCCCAGCTTTCGCTCCGCCCGGTGGTGGACTATCTCTCCAAACTATTAAAAAAGGAGGTTGAATTTTTTTCCGAGCTGCCGGCAACCGGTATCCGGCTTCCGGCTATTGCGCTTCTGGAAAACCTCCGCTTTTGGCGGGGTGAAGAAGAAAACAAGCCCGCTTTCGCAAAAAAGCTAGCCTCGTTTGGTGACCTTTACGTCAACGACGCATTTGCCGTATCCCACCGAGCTCACGCCTCAATTGCCGGTATTTCCAGCCATATTCCGTCTTATGCGGGTTTGCGACTTGAGGATGAAATTAAAGAGTTGGGAAGCATTTTGGAAAGACCAGCTCGCCCGCTGATTTTTATCTTGGGCGGGGCCAAGACGGAAACAAAAATGCCGCTCGTTCCCGGCTTTGCCAAGGTTGCGGATAAAGTTTTGATCGGTGGGCTTTTGATGTTTGACAAGCAGCTTGAAGGGACCTCAAACGTTATCTTTCCTGTGGATGCGGCGGATGCCTACGACATCGGGCCCGAATCGATAAAAATGTTTACCCAAATTATTAAAGACGCCAAAACGGTCGTTTGGAACGGGCCGATGGGTAAATGGGAGGACAACCGCTACGAATTGGGAACCCGTGCCGTTGCGGAGGAGCTTGCAGTTTCGCCAGCAAAGACTCTTGTCGGCGGAGGCGACACGATTGCGGCCCTGTCTTCCTTTGGGCTTATCTCTGACATGAAGTATGTCTCGCTTGGCGGAGGAGCGATGCTTGAATTTTTGGCTGGTAGAGAGCTTCCCGGGCTTAAAGCGTTGGGTTATTACGGCTAAGTTTTATTTTAAGCCTTAAATTTTCTTATTGCGCTATCATTACCCTGATGTCTAAAATACTAAAACCCGCTCGCATGGAGCGGTGTATTGGTTGCGGTTTATGCGAGCTTATGGCTTCTAAGATTTCCAAAGAAAAATACTCTTATTCCGAGTCGTTTGTGCAGATTAGGAAGAGCTCTTCCGGCCAGCCGTTTTTTAAGGCGATAATTGACTACGGCCAGGAGACGGACTATCCCGAGGTCAAAGAGATATGCCCGGTGGACTGCTTTGATATAGAGGAGGAAGAGTAATTAATGTCCGAAACTCCCACCTTTCTTCAGCTTGATTTGGCATCCGAGGAGTTTTCCGTCAAATCGTATGAGGATATTGTCCCCAAAATTGGAGGGTTAGGCTGGGCTCTTGAACTTTTCGAGAAATTTGCGGAGGAAGACCCGATAGTTTTTTCGACCGGTCCTTTAAACTCTATTTTTCCCGGAGTTTCTAAAACCGTTTGCGTGTTTAAGTCTCCTCAAACCGGAGGTCTTGCGGTTTCTTTGGGTGGCGGATCTTTAGCCCGATTTTTGAGATTTGCCGGATATCAAGGTTTGGTAATTTTGGGCAAAGCATCAGTTCCGACTCTTGTATCCGCTGATAGCAAAGATGCTGACTTTAAAAACGCCCAGCCTTTGGTGGGGCTGGAAGTTCCTAAAGTTTTTGAAAGGATTTTTGGGTCGGAAGGCGCCCCGTCCCGTCGAAGCGTTTTAGTCACAGGTCCGGGCGCCGACTTAGGCTTTGCGTTCGCACCTCTTTACGTTGACGAGTTTTTCTCTTTTGCCCGCGGTGGCCTGGGAGCCGCTTTTTCGAAAAAGAATTTAAAAGGTCTGGTGGTTTCCGGAAGCAAAAGCGAAAAGATAGAAAACGCTAGAAAATACGAAGAGGCCTTTAACAAGACGGTTAAGAGGCTTAAGGGTTTTAAAGAGTTGTCCTCGGATGGGACTTTAAGAAATCTCGAGATAGAAAAAAAGATTGCCGCCGTTCCATTTAAGAACTTATCCGAAACGAACTTTCCGGGAGATTCGCTTTTGGCTCCAAACTTTTTGGATGCGGTCGGCGGGAGGAGAGTGTCCTGCGCGGGGTGCCCGGTTGGGTGTATCCATCTTTTGCGCGCCGATAAACAATTTGTTCCTTATGATTACGAAAGCGTTGTTTCCCTGGGTCCGCTTTTGGGCATTACCAAGCCGGAAGAGGTTGCTGAGCTTATCAGACAGGCTTGGAACTTGGGGCTGGATCCAACTTCCTTGGGTGCTGTTTTAGCCCACATTACTGAGAAAGAGGGGTTAAGTTTTGCTGAACTTGACACATATTCGACTATTATTGATGCTTTTTTCTCAGGCAAAGAGCGATGGGCAAAGGAGCTTCGATCCGGCCTGCCCGAGGGACCTCAATCGCTGAAGCTTTCCGGAATGGAGTTTTTGCCCTACTTTAACGGTTATGCATCAATTCTATCCCAGGCCTTGATGTTGGGGGCAACGACAGAAGATAACCGAGGGTATTTGCTGGATCTTGACCTTATTGGCAAGGACTTTGAAGATGCTGAAGTTGTATCTCTATTGGTTGATGCCGAAAGGAAAAAGACTTTAAGCGAACTTTTGGTGGGGTGTGGTTACCTGGCTCCGGTTTTCGAGGATCCCGCATTTGCGTTTTCCGCATTTGAGGCGATCGGATCGCCGGTATCGCACGAAACTCTAAAATCTACGGCTGAGGAGGTTTTTAAGAAAAAGCTGTCTTTGCAAGCCAATCTCGGTTTTAGTCCTGCTCAAGTTAAGTTTCCCGATCGGTTTTTGGAGATTCCTTCTCCTCATGGGTACTTGAAAAAGGAAAGACTTGAGAATATGGTTAATATCTATAAAGATGAAATATTTGAGACGGCAGGTGGATTTTGATTTTTTAAAGGCCCGCAAGCGGCGCATTAGGAAAAAACGGTTGGTCATCTTTGGCCTGGCTCTTTTGCTTTTAGCGCTCGTCGGAGGAGTTGTTTTTTACCGGATTGATTTTATAAAAGCCATTTTTACTCCGGTTTCTTTTTTTGCGCGGCTGATTAACCCCGTTGAGCTAAAGGAAGAAGACGGCCGGGTAAACATGCTTGTTATTGGAGTCGATACTAGAGGAAGCGAAGGGCTAATGAACACCGATACGATGGTGGTTGGATCCTTCTCCCAGGTTGAAGGCGACCCGGTTCTTATATCCATACCGCGGGATCTTTGGGTTAACCTTTCTCCATACGGTTCAGGGAGGATCAACTCGGCTTACAGCAGAGGTGGAACAGCATCCGATGGCAAGTTTGATGAGGAAAAAGGCGTTGCCTTTGTAAAAACTAAGATCGCCGAAATTTTAGGAATCAAAATACCCTACTGGGCAATTATTGATTTTGAAGGATTTGAAGAAATAATTGACATCCTCGGCGGGATCGAGGTTTGCGTGGAGCGCGCGTTTGATGACTACTCTTATCCCGTACCAGGGAGAGAAAACGCAACGCCGCTCTCGTCTCGCTACGAGCACCTGCGGTTTGAGGCTGGTTGCCAAAAAATGAGCGGAGAGAAGGCCTTACAGTATGCCCGCTCGCGGATGGGGACTAACGGTGAAGGGTCGGATTTTGCCCGCGTTCGCAGGCAGCAAAATGTTATAGCCGGTATTAGCGACAAGGCTCTATCGGTTGATCTTTTGCTTAACCCCGGCAAGCTCGCCAGCTTATACAAACAAGTCACAAGCACAGTCAAAACCAACGCTTCTTTGGGCGAGGTTCAGCGCGTCTTGCAAATAGTAGGGAAGTTTGAGGACCTTTCGGAAATTGAGAGCCTGGTTCTTGATCCGGATTCAAAGCTCGTTTACCACCCGGCAAACCCGGCTCCCTACGGGGGAGCCTATGTACTGGTTCCTCAAGGAGGCAATTACAGTAAAATACGTGAGGCCGTCCGCAAACTTTTTTACAAAGAGGAGGAAAAGAAAGAGTGATCTTTGTCTTTCACGGTCCCAACCAGCCGAAGCTTAGGAACGAATTTGTAAACCTCAAAAAAGGATATGAAGACGTTAAGTTTTGGGAAGAGGAGCTTGTTGATCTTGTTGGTTACCTTTCTCTCCAGTCGCTTTTTGGAGGCCGGGAGCTTGTGGTTTTAGAAAACCCCAAAGTTGCAGATGCGGTTAAATTTTCTAAAAAAATTGAGGGGAAAAGATTAGAAAAGGATGTTGTGATGCTTTTTTCCGAGGGGCTTAACCGTCAAAAGCTTGCAAAGTTTAAAGATGCGGACATCAGAGAATTCCGCGACGATATCCCTAAGAATGTTTTTCCCCTGCTTGATGCTATTCTTGCCAGGCAAAAGCAGAAAGCCCTGTCCGAAACGCGCCGGCTTTTGAGTCAGGGAAACGACCTGGGCTATCTTTTGAAAATGTTCTCTTGGCAGCTTAGAAACTTGGCCAGAGTTAAAGGAGGGGTTACCGCGGGGATCAACCCTTACGTTGTTAAAAAACTTTCCCGGTTTAAGAAAAGCTGGTCCGATGCAAATATCCAAGAAGCTTTATCTTTGATCCTAAAAGCGGATCTTAAACTCAAAAAGGGCAAAAAGAACCCCGTCGAGTTTTTAGTAGATAAAATAACAAGCTTGTAAGTAGAGTACTTCTTAATCTAAAGCCCCAACATTTAAGGTTGGGCTTAATACTTGGGTAGTTTTCGCGCGGAAGCTTACACCGCTTAGGATGCTCCAGTCTTCAAACAAGTAAATACCAACGGCTAGCGCGACGGTTAAAAGTATTAAGAAAAAAGATAAAGCCAGGCCTTTGGTCATTGGATGTGTACCGCCTCTCCTTCAATACTCATATCCCAAAGATTCTCGTTTTCTGACTGCCTCAAACTTGCTTGGATCTCCTCCAGAGTTATAACCCTTCCTTCCTCAAGCGCTTCCAGAAGCAGGGTGAGGCTTGGGGTTGGTCCGGTCAAAGACATTGTAAAAACGTCGCCATCCTTAAAAGAAGTGGAGTGCAAGGTGGCTCCGGCTTCTCCTGAATCAGCGGCGAGTTCTTGGATAAGCTCGGGTTGGGACACGCCCTTTGGAACCGCGTTTTCTATCTGTCCTAGGCGATTGGATATGTTTGCAAAATTAGCTTTGGCTTGATTCAAAGATGTTAGCTTCTCTGATAAAGCGCTGCTGTAATTTACGGCGTTTTTAAGTTCCAAATAAGCGTCATAGGAGGAGGTGATAATCGGCCGCAAGACAAAAAGCCCAAACATCAACACAGCCAAGGCGGTTAAAAATCCAAAAGCGTAGCTTGATTTCTCTGTTTCGGTTAGGTACGGCCTTATTTTTGTTGTGTAGTAGTAATATCCAATCATTTTTGCAGTTTAGTTTTGTCCAGTGTTAGATTAAGAGCGAACAAAAATTCCCCGTCTTTGTTCAGATTTCCGGAGGTTAAAAGAGCTTCTTTGATTGCATCTTCTTCAAGTATGTTGGCAATGAACGCGGCAAATGATATCCCTTTCGGTGTTTTAGCGGAAATTTCAACCGCGGTCCCGGAAATTCTGATCTGGGTCAGCGTTACCTCGGAAGGTGCAAGCGCTTCCAGCTTTTTTGTCGCACAAGAGTAGCAAAGCTCCAGCTTTGATTTGGCAATCAGGTTCAGTCTTTGTTGGGTGTCTAGAAAAACTTCCTCAAATTCCAAAGACTGGGCTACCACTTCTTCTTTATCTTCTATGGAGGGGTAAAGGTTTCTTAAGTCCGTTTCCAACTTGGCTCGGAAGGCAAACATGCCCAGGGAAAGAAGCTGCAAGACGATAATCAAGGGAATGCCGATGGTTTTGCCCCAGAACTCAATTATTCTGCTCCTTCCGCTCGGTGGGGTTTTGGGCAGAAGCTCTATTCCCGCGCTTTCCATTATTTTGCCAACTGTCTGGCTAGTTTACTCTTGAGCCGGGCGGCCTTATTTTTTGAGTAAATATTCCTCTTGGCCGCCTTATCAATCGCTTTATAGATTTTCGGCAAAGTTTTTTCCGTGACCGGGCCTTTGAGGAGTTTTTTAACCCTTTCTTTAACCTCTTTGTTCTGCTCGGCCCTCTTTTTACTTTTTCTTAAGTTTTTGAACGCACTTTTAAGGTGTGGCATGTTTCAATTTAGGATTTTAGCATCCTCGCGTAAGATGTGTAATTCAATTCTATGCTAGCATTTTATCGCATGGTTATCTTCAGAAAACTTCGCGAATTTTTGTATGCTCGTCAGGTTGATGTTTTGTCGGCGGCGATGATTCTTGCCGGCGCATCTCTGGCTTCCAGAGTCTTGGGGCTCATCCGCGACAGAGTTCTCGCGCACTACTTCACGGGAGAGCAGATTTCAATTTACTTTGCCGCTTTTAGGTTCCCCGATGCGCTTTTTGAGATTTTGGTTTTGGGAGCGCTTTCGGCCGCCTTTATCCCTACTTTTATCTCATACATCTCAAAGAAGAAAGAAGAAGAGGCCTGGAGGGTGGCAAGCATTGTCATGAACATCTCTTTTGTTTTCTTTGTCTCCCTTGCCGTTTTGGTATTTGTGTTTGCCCTTCCTTTTTCCCGCCTGATTGCGCCTGGATTTTCTCCTTCGGAGATTGAGTTGATGGTCCGCCTTACAAGAATACTGCTTTTTACCCAGGGCTTTTTTGTGCTGTCCTTTTTCCTAACCGGGGCGCTAAAGTCCTACCAGAGGTTTTTAATTCCGGCGATTGCACCGATTCTTTATAACTTAGGAATTATTGGCGGGACCATTGCTTTGGTTCCAACTTTAGGTATCTTTTCTCCGGCTTGGGGAGCAGTAATTGGGGCTTTTATGCACTTTGCAACCCAGCTTCCCCTGGCCTTTCGCTTGGGATTCAGGCCGATCTTTTCTTTGGATTTCAGGCATCCGGGGGTTAGGAAAATTATTCGTTTGGCCGCACCAAGAGTTTTGGAGCTTGGGTTTTTGCAGCTTCTTAAGATTTCCGATCTTTTCTTTGCCTCGATCGTGTCGACCGCCTCTTACGCCTACTTAACCTTCGCCCAGCACTTGGAGATGCTACCGGTTTCCCTTTTTGGACTTTCTTTGGCGGATGCGGTGCTGCCAGCTCTTTCCTACAAACGCGCATCGGGTAAGTTTGATGGAGTTTTCCTTTCTGTTTTTAGGCAGATAATCTTTTTTACGGTTCCTGTGGCCGTGGCGTTTATTGTGCTTAGGATACCTTTGGTAAGGCTTGCTTTTGGAGCTTCAAAGTTTACCTGGCAATCAACGGTTTTAACAGGGTATGCCCTTTCGATGTTTGCGCTTGGAATAGTAGGTCAGGCGTTAACCCTGCTTTTTGTAAGGACCTTTTACGCTCTTCAGGATACTTTAATACCAGTTGCGGTTGGGATTGCGGATGTGTTTTTGAATATTGGACTTGTGGCTTACTTTATTTTAGTTTTGGAGCTTCCGGTTTGGGGGATCGCTTTGGCGTTTGCGATTTCTGCTCTGGCGCAGGCTTTTGTTCTTTGGCTTTTGCTTATTAAAAAAACGCACTTTTCGGTGGTTGATTTCGTGCGGCCGGCGCTTAAAGTATTTGCCGCATCTCTGGCCTCGGGGGGAGTTATGTATTTTATGCTTAAGATTTTAGACCGTTCTGCATGGGATAAGAATCTTTCTTTCCTGGGCAAGCTGGCCCTTCCGGAGCGGTTTGAACTTTTTATTTTGGATACCAGGTACACGGCCAACCTTGTGTTTTTGACGGCGCTGGTCGGGGCCGTGGGAGTTTTGGTTTATCTTGGAATCTGCCGGCTTTTGGGAGTTGAGGAGATTAAGCTTATCGGTCAGATTTGGAAAAGGGTTTTATCTTTTCCCAAAGTAAAGGTACCTGCTCGCACCGTTGAAGATGAGCGTTAAAAATATAAGAAACTTCTCGATAATTGCCCACATTGATGCCGGCAAATCTACCTTAGCCGACAGATTAATGGAGAAAGCCGGGCTTCTGCCTCCTGCCAAAACAAGAACCCCGAGGATTGACCGCATGGAGCTGGAGACGGAACGGGGAGTGACAATTAAACTTAAGGCCGTTCGACTTCCTTACACTTCAAACTCCGAAGCTTATATTCTCAATATGATTGATACCCCCGGGCACGTGGATTTTTCTTACGAAGTTTCCCGTTCTTTAGCTGCCTGCGAGGGAGCGCTTCTTTTGGTTGATGCAACCTCCGGGGTTCAGGCGCAGACGCTTTCTCACCTGGAAAAAGCACAAGAGCTTGGGTTGGAGGTTATCGGAGCGATCAACAAAATAGATGCTCCAACCGCAAGGGTGAAAGAGGCAGAAGAGGAGATGCATGAGCTGGAGATAAAAGGGGAGATTTTAAAAATCTCTGCGCTTACCGGTGATGGTGTAGATGACATTATTACCTCTATAATAGATCGCATTCCTGCTCCCAAAGGAGACCCGGAGAAAGATCTTAGAGCCCTGGTTTTTGACTCTAGCTTTGATGTTCACCTTGGGGCAGTCTCCTATATTCGAGTCATGGACGGGGAGGTTGGCCAAAACAAGGGCAAGGATTTGGAAATTGAATTTTTGCGGGCAAAGATAAAAACTAAAATAAAAGAGCTCGGCTACTTTGCTCCGGACAGAAAGCCGTCCGTTGCAATTTCCGCAGGCGAGGTTGGATACATTGCAACCGGATTAAAAGATCCCAGTGCAATAAAGGTTGGCGATACGGTGACTTTGTCGGGAAGTTCCGTTTCTGCCCTTCCCGGATATAAGGAACCTCAATCTTTTGTCTTTGCCTCATTTTTTGCCCAAAACGTCCAGTTTCCTGATTTTAAGAAAGCTCTGCAGACTCTTCGGCTTGAGGAGCCGGCCGTGAGCGTTGAGGAGATTGCGTCCTCCGCTTTTGGACGCGGGTTTAAGCTTGGCTTTTTAGGAACGTTCCATCTTGAGATTGTGAGGGAGCGCTTAACGCGCGAATTTGATCTAGATCTTGTGGTTACAAAACCAACGGTTGATTTTCCGAGTTTGAATAAAGAGCCGTGGATCAACCTTTCTATTCTTGTACCTCCAAAATATTTATCCGAAGTTATAAAGATAGTTACGGCAAGAAGAGGAGTTGTGGGTATGACCCAAACCTTAGCCAACCGCCTTAAGGTTTCGGCGGAGCTTCCTTTAATGGAGTTCGTTCGCGGTTTTTACGATTCTCTGAAAACCGTTTCCTCCGGGTACGCTTCTTTTTCCTGGGAGTTTGCCGGCTATAAAGATGCGGATTTGGCTGAGCTTAAAATTTCGGTGCACGAAGAGCCGGTTGAGGGTTTGCAGGAGATTGTGACCCGTCAAGAAGCCCAACGCGTCGGGCGGGAAAAACTTAAAAAGCTTAAGGAGGTCTTGCCCAAACAGCAGTTTTCCTACGCTCTTCAAGCAAAAATCGGCGGCAAGATTATTGCCCGCGAGAATGTCTCCGCGTTTCGGAAAGATGTCACCGCCTCGCTTTACGGCGGGGATGTAACCCGCAAGCGCAAACTTCTGGAGAAGCAGAAAAAGGGTAAAAAACGTTTGGCGCGCTTTGGGAAGGTAGAAATTCCGCCCCAAGCGTTTTT
>JAUXIZ010000033.1 GCA_030620855.1 candidate division WWE3 bacterium | reverse complement strand
CTTTAAACCCGAATTCACCTACCAAGGGAACAAAGCGAAATCCGGGAAACACTTCTTTCTGGATTCCTTCCTTTGCCTTGACGACTTTAGTCATCTCTTGGGAAGTAGTTCCAACCGGGATAACAAGGCGCCCTCCAACCTTAAGCTGTTCAACCAAAGGTTGCGGAATATTAGGGGATCCGGCGGTGACGATAATCCCATCAAAGGGCGCCTTCTCGGGAAGCCCTTTACTCCCGTCACCGGTAATAACTTCCACATTATCGTAACCTAATTGCCTTAAGACTTCTCTGGCCTTATTGCCTAGTTCTTCAAATCGCTCAATCGTATAAACCTGCTTCACTAAGCGAGAAAGGATCGCAACTTGATATCCTGAGCCGGTCCCAACCTCAAGAACCACATCATCCGCCTTCGGATCCAAAAGTTGGGTCATAAAAGCAACCACATAAGGTTGGGAGATTGTCTGGCCTTCGCCAATAGCCAAAGGATAATCTTCATACGCTAGATCGCGTAGCCGATCTGGAATAAATTCCTCTCTTAGAACTTCTCGAAAAACGTCTAGCACGCGTTCGTTTGTGATGCCCCGAGCCGCCAAATGCTCTTTGAGCATCCTCTCTTTTGCCTTTGCCAAATCCCTCATTACTCCTCCTTTTCCTCCATCTTTTCTCTTGCCTTAAGCTGTTCACGAGAAAGCTGACTAACGTAAGGAAGCTCGTATTCTTTACCCTCGTAAGCCTGGTACATTAACCAAACCCACAAGACGAACGCGGCTATCCCCACCAAAGGAGAGATAACAAGCCACAAAACATTAATTACCGGGATTATACCCAGTACCAAAGAGATAACTAAAAGACCGCCAAAAAGGATGGTGGACTGCATAGCGTGAAAGCGCACAAACCTGTTTTTAGGCTCTGTGAGAAGAAAGAAAATACCGGTGACGAATCCTAAAAAATAGGCCAGCGCTCCGGCGACGTTTTCCTCCATCCCACTTGCTGTTTTTACTTTTTCCAACTTAAATCACCTCCTCTGCTGTCTAAATAACTTCTCAACCTCGGAAACTGTAGTTGCTTGCTCAGGGTTTTTGTCGTCTCGGAAGGCCATTAGGCGTGGGAATCTTAAAGCCAAGCCCGGCTCATCCTCGCGCGCCCCAGCAGTGTGCATCGGAGAGCGGGTTATCTCATCAGCCCGGATGGCCACCACAATGGAAGGATCCGCCCAAACATCCGGTGTTAGCCCCTTTACCACATCTGCGTTCTTAGGCTTTTCTTTAGTTTTGAGAGCGTCAACGCGTTTTTTCATCTGCCGCCACTCCTCATCTTTTAGACCGGAGCCAACTCTGGAAATAGTCTTAAAACTGTCAGACTTTTCATCATAGACGGCAACCAAAAAGCCCCCTATCCCAAACTCAGCGCGCTTGCCCCGACCTTTATAATATCCCAAAACGACACAGTCAATCGTGTCCGCCAAATGACCTGCCTCGACCCTTTTGAGCTTGACCCAGTTGAAGTTGCGCACTCCGGCCTGATAAACCCCATCCAGACGCTTGGTCATAATCCCCTCAAGTCCGTGCTCGATCTGCTCCATGAAAAACTCCTCAAGCTTCTGAGGATCGGTGAACTCCTGCTCCTCGGCCAAAAGGATCGTGTCCTCCCGGCCCTTAACAAGCTTCTCGAGCCGTCCGCGCCTTGTTTTATAAGGCTCTTGAGTTATGTTTTTGCCATCGATGAGCAGAAGGTCAAAGGCAAACACTTTAAGAGGCAGTTCCGCCACCTTTTCTTTTACGCCGTACTTTCTTTTGCGTTTGGCGGTTTCCTGGAACGGCTCAAACTCTTCCGTCTCCGGATTGTAGGCAATTGCTTCGCCCTCAAAAATTAAGCTCCTGACCGGGAGTTTTTGGACCGCCTCAACAATATCGGGGAACATAGCGGTGGTGTCCTCCAAGTTGCGGGAAAATATCTTGACCCACGGTCCCCCGATCTCCTCACCAAGTAGAGAAAGCTGCTCGCTGCTAACCCTTTCGTTGAGCTTGCGGGATTTGTCCAAATGCATCTGGACGCGTAAGCCGTCAAACTTGGGCTCAGCGGCGGTTTTGCCGCCCATTTTCTCCAGAATATCCTTGGTGGTCGGCAGACGTTCGGCCGAGGCCATTCTTATGGGAACGCCAACCTCAGCCTCTATTTTGGCTAGCCCTTTAATCCCTTTTTCTTTGGTGACGCGGGCAATCTTGCCGATGTCGGCGGAAACGTTGTAGGCGCGCTCGATGTCCGGCCGGGCGGATTTGTCCCCAACCTCAGCGACAGACAAGGCGTCAAGAATGGTTTTATCCATAAACCCAAGGCGAAGCTTTTTAATAGGAATGCGCACCACGTAACGGGCCGAAAGAGGATTGAGCTCTTTAAGCAGATTAGCCATCCAGATAATCTTTTTCTCCTGAGAACCGGTGCCGGAGACCTCGGCAATCTCTCGCAAGCGGTCGTAGACCGCGCTAATGGCTAATGGCTTATGGCTAATGACCTTTTTCTTCGCCAGCTCCTCAGCAACTTCCCCCAAATCACCCTTTTCCTTATACATCTTCTTAACCTCCGACTCTTTGGAGTTATAAGCCTCAGCCAATATCTTAATAAGCATCTTTTCGGCGAGATTGAACTCGATGCCCTCGTAAAGCGAAGCCAGCTGCCCTAGGGCGAGGTAACAGATCTTGTCAATCTCTTGCGAGGAGGATTTTTTAAGAAGTTCGGCCAAAATGTCCGTCATCTCCAGACGTTTGGGAGTAGCTTCGATTTTGAAGAAATATTCAGCCAGCTTAGAAAATAGCATCGCCTCTATGTTAGCTTAACCGGCGGATCAGTTGAAATCCTATAATTCGATGGTACAATTCAAGCAACCTAAAAACGCACAAGGCGTAAAGGAGACAGACTATGTTTGTGGTTTCGGTTGGAGCAGCGATAGCCATCACTGTAATAGCGATGGGAGTTTTTTTCGCAATCTTTTGTGTGGCGCTGGTAACCGACAATGAGCACATCGCGATGATAGAAGCTTCGAATGTCGTTTACGGCACGAAAGATGGTCTACCCGACCCCTACGTTGAGGGTTACAAAGAAGCTCAAAAGCGGGGTTTCTTCGCGGTTCTCGGCTACGAGCTGCGTAATTTCTAGTCCTAGACCGTTAGGCCCGAAACACTAGTTTCGGGCCTTTTCTTTGTTGCCGCAACTGGAATGCTGTGATAGGATTTTAGTAATTCTAAGTAACTGGAGGGAGAGGTGGTTTCGAGAACCGAAAAGATCGCCTTCTTAACCATTTGGGCGATTGCCGTGGTATCTCTGTTTGCCAGCGTGCGAACGGATGCCCCACTGTCAACCCTGCTTTTCATCACCGCCATGGTCCTTACTGCAATCTACGGGGCCTACTGTATGGTCCTTTTCCGGAGAGTTAAGCGCCAGCACAGGAAAAGGAATCCCAACCACCCCGACCCGAAACACTAGTTTCGGGTCCTTTTTTATTCCAGAGGGTAGGAACACTTAAAGTTTGATAGTTTTGAAATCCTTGTGGAGATCTTGTGGGATGTTGCTTAGCTCGGTTGTCGTAATAATAGTTTGGCCTTCGCCAACAAGATCAAAAACCCGCGCTCGGTTATCTTTATCCAGTTCTGAGAAAATGTCATCCAAAAGAAGTAAAGGACGCTCCCCAGTTTTGGCTTGCACAAACTCAAGCTCTGCTTTTTTGAGAGTCAGAACCGCCCTGCGCTGTTCTCCACGCGAGCCGTAAGCGGAGAGGTCCTTGTCCCCGTAAAAGAAGGAGAAATCGTCCCGGTGGGGACCAATAAGGGTGGTTTCGGCAGCGATCTCTCTCGGCCGATACTCTCTTAGCCGTTCCGCAGTAAGACCGGAAGGTGAGTACTCGAGAATAAAATTGTCTGAAGAAACCCCTTGGTTAACCTCGTCAAAAAACGCTTTCCTCTTATCCTGCAACAAGACTCCGTGCTCCAAAAGCTTGGCATCCCAAAACCCAAGCTCTTCCTCCTCGCCCCAGCCTTGATTTATCTGCTCCAAAAGCCGATTGCGGCGTTTTCTTATCTTATCGTACTCCCGGAAAGCGCGGGCGTAATCCTGATCTACGCTTCCTAGGGCAAGGTCCACAAAACGGCGACGCAGATCCGGTCTCCCGATCACTAGGTTAAGGTCATATGGGGAAAAGAGAACCACGTGGAAGTGCCTGGAAAAGTCCGAAAGCCGTCGGCCAACCCCGTTGACCCTGAAGCGTTTGCCGGTTGCGGTTAAAACTACCTCAAGCTCTTTTTCCCCATCTTCCAAAAAGAATCCCCTGACGAACCCGAGCTTTTCGTCGGTTTTGATCATTTCGCGATCCAACCCTGCTCGTGGAGAAGTACCAAAGGCCAAAAGAAAAAGCGCCTCCAAAAGGTTGCTTTTGCCGGCCGTGTTTGGCCCAACGACCAACGTAACCCCATCACCAAATTTAAATTCTTTCTTGCCGTAGCTTCTAAAATTATCCAGATAAAGTTT
>JAUXIZ010000036.1 GCA_030620855.1 candidate division WWE3 bacterium | reverse complement strand
GGGGACTGGGTAGGCGAAATGGTCCGCAACTGGTAAGAGTTCTCCAGTTTCAAACAGGATGTCATCGAGCGACCAATATCCGGTTGCGCGATCCCACTGCTGAATTTCCTGCGGTGTGCTTAGCATCATGAGGTACTGCCGCAGCGCTGTGAAATAGTTCTCGACGGCTTTTTCACGATCCAACCCTTCCTCCATGAAAGGGCCGAAATAAAGCTTTCGGTCCTCTTCACTGCCCTGAACAAGCGCCAAAACTCCTAGGTAATAGCGCAGTTGGGTGGCAGTTTGAATGCCTAGGTCCTGAGTGTGATCACCGTTTGGACCGTAAATTTCAAGACTATCCAGGATTTCCCAGGGACTGATTCCATAGATTCTCAAAGACCAGAGTAGGGAAAGCAGGTTAGCCGTCAGCTCGTTGGATAGCTCTTGCGAGTTCCCATCTTCCAGTTGCTCGTCTACTTTTATGACGATCGCTCTCCGGTGAATCCCAATTTTGACTTCGTGCAGGGCCACCAAGACAGAGTCGAAGCCCGAGTAGCCGGAGTTTCGAGAAATGCGGTAGGCCGAGCGGACATACGGCTGCCCGTTTCGGGCGTAGTATTCCCAGTCAATTTGCCTAAGATTCCAAATAACCAGGGGAGTTTTTTCAGCTCCCAGCTCTTTGGTTTGAGATAAACCTCCGGCGTCAACTGCAAAGTGGGCGTTGCCATCCCTCTGGAGTACCACTGCCCATTGAGTTTGCTCACCATACTGGTCGGTCAGGAGTTCCCGAACGCTCCAGTCTGGTTCTCCTTCAATTACAAGGGGAACTTGCTGATAAGAACCTGTTTCATCGCGAATTGTAAGATAACCGTTGCTATCTATTCTCGTGGATGGAACAGTTTCGATGATCTCCCGCATCGTTTGCAGATGGGGTGGTAGATCCTCAAGGATTATTCGCGGCCAGGCGTTTTGGGGAAACGGCACCCATAATTGCCCAATTAAGGCAAAGATTGGCACAAGACTAGCGAGCTTAAGTTCCGCCATTATCAATTCCTTTCTACTTAGATTTTTTGGAATGGTGTACTTAGAAAGTATACCTCCCTTAAGCCTAATGGTCAACATTATAGGGCATATGTTATTAAGAAAAGGGTTTTGGAATATTTGGAATAAAGGAGCTGTCCTATGATAATCTTTTCCTGATGCGTTATTCGCAGTTTTTAGGAAGAACTTTACGGGGGGCGCCAAAGGATGCGGAAGCGGTCTCCCACCGGCTTTTAACCCAGGCCGGCTACATCGACCAGCTTGTGGCCGGGGTTTATACCTTTTTACCGCTTGGCTGGAGGGTTCACCGTAAAATTGAGCAAATCATAAGGGAAGAAATGGAATCGATCGGGGCTCAAGAGATCCACATGCCGGTACTCCAAAAAAAGGAGCAGTGGGTCGAGACCGGACGTTGGGAAGGTCCAGGCGAGATCGACCCGCCGCTTTTTAAGCTGGAAGACCGCCGCGGTCGTGAGCTCGCTTTGGGCCCAACTCACGAGGAGGTTGTGACCGATTTGGCCCGGCGCTTCATCTCCTCCTACAAAGACCTGCCGCTAGGGGTTTTCCAGATCCAAAACAAGTTTAGGAATGAAATGCGACCGACCGGCGGGATTTTGCGAACCCGCGAGTTTTATATGAAGGATCTTTACTCCTTCCATGCGGATGAGGCGGATCTTGATGATTATTACCTTAAGGTTATAAAAGCTTACGAGCAGATATTCTCTCGCTGCGGGCTCGAGACCAAAGTAGTAGCCGCCCACTCCGGTACAATCGGCGGTTCGGAGTCTCACGAGTTTATTTTACCGACCGAGGTTGGGGAGGATAACGCGGTTTACTGTGAGCACTGCGATTTCGCCTCTAACTTGGAAAAGGCGAGGCAGTTAAAGAATTGCCCGGAGTGCGGGCAGGCGGTTTTTGTGTCCTCGGCAATTGAGCTAGGGCATATCTTTAAGCTTGGAACGGTATATTCCCAAAAGATGAAAGCCGAGTTTGCGGATGCAAAAGGCAAGCGCCAATCTCTTGTGATGGGCTGCTACGGTATCGGCCTGGCACGGATTATGGCTGCTGCAGTTGAGGCTGGTCACGATAAGCGCGGCATTATTTGGCCCCGTGAGCTCACTCCTTTTGATGTACATCTTATCTCCTTAGATGGTGGGGAGTCGGTGGCAGAGAAGATTTACGAGGCGATGGAGCGCTCGGGCCTTGAGGTTTTGTTTGTCGATCGGGATGAACAGGCCGGGGTTAAGCTCACGGACGCCGATCTTATAGGGATCCCCGTTCGGGTGGTTGTTTCTAAAAAGAGCTTGGATAAAAAAGGAGTTGAGGTCACGTGGCGCGCCGACGGCAAAAGCGCAGTTGTGCCCGTGGACAAGCTTGCCGGAAAGATAAAGGAGGTTTACGAGCGTGGCTGATTGCTTGCTTTGTAAAATTGTCAAAGGGTCGGAGCCGTCCAAGAAAGTTTTGGAGACGGATGGGTTTTTGGTAATTGAAAACAAGTTCCCTGCCGCGCCCGTCCACGTTTTGGTTTTGGACAAGCAGCATCGGGAGAAAAAAGATACAATGTCCGGACAGCACCCCGGGTTTTGGGACGAAATGATGAGCGCCATTTGGCAGGCGATAAAGCATTTTGGATTGGACAAAACCGGTTACAAGCTCATAAACAACGGCGCCGGCTACAATCATTTTGAGCATGAGCATATGCATATCTTGGGCGGGACTAAAGGAGAGCCGGGAGGAAAGACATGAAAAAAGGTGAAAGAGTTCTTGGGAAAGAAAAAGACTGCCTCTTTTGTGACATAGCTGCAAAAAGAAAGCAAGAAAAGGTTGTTTACGAGGACGACCAGTTTATGGCGTTTCACGATATTAAACCCTCCGCCGAAATTCATCTTCTTATTATTCCCAAAGAGCATGTGGGTATTTTTGGCGTGGGTAATTCCAGAGAGAAGCTTTCTTCGGAGATTTTTGCTTTGGCGCGTAAAATTGCCAAGGATATGGGTGTTGAAGATTCTTACAAGCTCTTAATCAATGCGGGCCATTCCGCCACTAAAAATCCGGACCACTTGCACGTTCATCTTATTGGAGGTTGGAAGTCGCCCACAAAGGTGCGCCATGTCTGAGGAGGTGTTTTTATATGGCTAAAGTTACACTGAAACCAGGAGAGTCGCTTGATGAAGCATTGCGCCGCTTTAAGCGTGAAGTTATGAAGGAGGGCATTATTTTGGAAATGCGCCGGCGAGAGTTTTATGAGAAACCTTCCGAGGCAAAAAAGCGAAAAAGATCGCAAAAACAACGCTCGATTGAGCACGAAAAGGAGGAGCAAGGATAAAATGTCCAAAACCCTGGAAAAAATCAAAGCCGATCTTACCGGAGTTCTCAAGGCTGGCGATGCTGTTTCGGCGCTGACGCTTCGTTATCTTTTAGCAGAGGTTCACAACGCCGAAATCGCTAAAGGCAAGGATGCCGTTTTAACCGAAGAGGAGCTGGTTCAGGTTCTCCAGAAGCAGGCCAAGCAGCGCCGCGAGTCAATAGAGGCTTACCAAAAGGGTGATCGGGAAGATTTGGTTGTAAAGGAGCAAAGAGAGCTGGAGGTTATTCAGTCCTATCTTCCCGAGCAAATGGGTGAGGAAGAGATTCGAAAAATTGTTGAAGAGGCCGTTTCTGCAATCGGGGCTTCCGGGATTCAAGATATGGGGAAGGCCATGAGTGAGGTTATGGCTAAGGTCAAGGGGAAAGCGGATGGATCGGTGGTCAGCCGATTGGTAAAAGAGAAGCTATCTGCATGAAGTTCACAGTCGAAGTAAATTTCGCTCCTCCCAAAAAGATTCAACAGTTGAATAAGGAAATGCGCGGGAAAGATTATGTTCCTGCAGTTTTGTCCTTTGCTTATTACGAACCCCGGGAGGATGGGATGCTTTTAGGAGAGGTTTTGATCTGCAAGTCCGAGGCCCAAAAGCTGGCCAAGAAAAACGAAGTTACTCTGGAAGAGCAGATCAATCAACTCGCCATTCACGGGACGAAACATATCCTAGGTATTCACGAAGATTAGCCTATCTTGTAATCCAGCAACACCCGTTTCCTCTGCGCTCCTTCTTCTTTTAGTGATATTCTTTTGATGTGAAATTTATTATTGGTTTAGGAAACCCCGGGAGGAAGTATCAGGATACGCGCCATAATGCAGGGCATTGGGCGATCGACACCCTTACTCCTAAAGTCAAGAGTAAAGTTTC
>JAUXIZ010000037.1 GCA_030620855.1 candidate division WWE3 bacterium | reverse complement strand
AGTCCCTAAAAATTGTTACAACCGCGGTATTACTTCTACTTATACTAGCGACGCTCTCAATCACTTATTATCGACAAACCCCTTCCTTAGCTTTCATTGTTTTTGGTGACAGTGGTACAGGAAACGACCAGCAAAAGAGCTTAGCCAACCTTATAAATGTCGAGGAAGTTTCTTTCGCTTTGCACACGGGAGACATCGTCTATCCCTGCGGTACATCTGAAGGGTATGTAGAAAAGTTTGAGAAGATATACTCCAAGCTCTTAGGAAGAGCCTCAATCTACCCATCCCCGGGGAACCATGACTACCAATGTGACTCCCTTGCATCGTACCTTAACTATTTTGAAGGAAAGGGGCGCTTCTATTCCTTTGACGTGGAAAACGCTCACTTTATCTCCCTAGATTCAAATATCGTGGACGAGGAACAGCTTAATTGGCTGGAGGAAGACCTTTCCAAAAGCGAGGCGCCTATTAAAATAGTGTTCTTCCATCACCCGCCGTACTCCTCGGGTTCCCTCCACGGCGGGAGTGTGACGGTCCAAGAAAACCTTGTCCCGCTTTTTGAGAAGTATGGGGTGGATCTCGTCTTCTCAGGGCACGAACATAACTATGAGCGGATCGAAGTAGGAGATCCGGTTTATATTGTTACCGGGGGTGGCGGCGGAAATAGCGTCTACCCCTTCGGCGAGCCCCTTCCTTACTCCAAAACGCGACTGCAGGAATACCATTTCATGAGAGTGTCCATCGAGGGATGCGAGGCCAATCTTGCGGTAGTTAGGGCAAACGGGGAACTGTTTGACCAGACCACCTATCAGGTGTGTGAAGACTAGAAAACGTCGAATGGTGGGCCCGCCTGGATTCGAACCAGGAACCACCAAGGTATAAGCTTGGTGCTCTAACCATTGAGCTACGGGCCCACGCTCTCCTCTTATTTTATCACCGATGTTTTAGGACGAGACCTCAGTTCGCTAGCTAATGGACGGGTGTTCCTGGTTCTACTTCGCTCTCCGGGATGATAAGAGTGGGTTTGCCGTCAACTTCTGCAGCCAAGAGCATACCGTCGGATAAAACTCCGCGAACCTCCTTAGGCTCCAGATTAGCTACGACCACAATATTCTTACCCTCAAGATCTTGGGGCTTTAGAAACTCTTTAATTCCGGCAAGGATAGTTCTCGGTTTTTCCTCACCAACGTCAACTGTAAGCTTGTAAATCTTGTCTAAGCCCTCAATATCTTCGACCGTTAGGACCTTGCCAATCCTAAGATCCAACTTTTTAAATTCAGCAAAAGAAACTTTATCGGACATGCAGTTATTTTAGATAAACCTAAGACAGAAAATATTACCAGTCTCCGGCCTCTACGTGCTCAGCAATGTGGTTCTTAAGAAGATCGATATCCTCCTGGTGGCGTTGGTGAAGTCTTTTCCACAAGTCTTGGCAATCTTTGCAATCCTTTGCGTCCTGCTTGTAGTACTTGTCGTAACGCCATACAGAGTCCATCAACTCCGACAATTGCTGAATAAGGTTGTGATGATGATCAGACACCATTTAAATGCGTTTTACGCTTTTCACCTCCATTCAAAACTAGAATAGCAAAAGGGACGCTCCTGTTCGACGAACAGAACCGTCCCAAAGCGTTAGCCACTAAGAAACGTCAAGACAAAGCGCCTCACGGCAAGAAGCATCGGGCCGTAGACCAAAACCACCCAGACCAAAACATTAAGAGCGCAGCCTGCAAGTATAACAATGAGTATCTTGAAGAGCCGCTCCTCTCGGTAGGTGAGTTTTACGATAGGAACGCCTCCAAGCGCCCCAAAGACTACAAAACCCACCAGAATCCAGGAGACTGGAAGAACCAGTTCATCCTCAAATCTGGGCATGCGCCTGAGAACGCGGCCTTTAATTCCGCCGTTTTTGCCTCGGAGCTTTTTGAGAAGGTCTTTGACCTTCTGCAGATCATTATCCTTCCTCAACAAGAGGTAGAAAGTGATTCCCCACAAACTTACAACAGTAAAAGTGGCTGTTACGGTCCAAAAAATTCCAAGGACCGGAATGAGCATGATAGAAATTGGCGTGTTGATAGTAAACAAATACACCAAAACCCAAGCAAAAACCGCACCTCGTCCAAGAAGACGGCGCATCTCTTGATCTCCTTTCTCTTAGAGTTATGGGATACATTCTACTGGAAAGGATGAGGCAAAGCAAAACCCGCCTCAAGGTTATCCTCAAAGCGGGTTGTAAGCGTAAGAACTTTAGGCAAGCAAGTCCGATGCGTTGCGAACTAGTTCAGCCTGATCAGTCAGTTCGCCGACCTGAGCATCGAACGCATTCTGCTGCTCGTTCATTTCGACCACACGTCTGTCGTGAGCGCTCTTCATCTCTTCCAACCGCTGCTGAAAGACTTGGATGACTTCCCTACGCTGGGCATTAATGGCTGTCGCCCTAGCAGAAGCATCTTGTGCGCGTTGCAGACTGCCTTCCTCGGCAGCCTCAAGAAGCGCCTTAGCGGCCTCAAGCTCCTGGCCTCGACGAACAAAGAAAAGCTTCATAGTCGTCCCTCCTTTTTCCCGCCCATCATTATAAAAGGTAAAACTTGCAAGGTCAACTAAAAAATGGGGCCAAAAAGATCTTTCGCTACTTCTAACACCTCTGGTCTGCCTTGGGCTTCCTCCTTAAGCCACCACTCTACTCCCCAAAGATAAACCCGTTCCGCCCCGCCGTATGAAAGGAGCAATTCCCAGTTGCTTCGCAGGATTTCAGGCGACTTGGTTCGAGGGTCCTCCGCCCAGGGCTCGGCTTGGGATTCGATAACCCAAAATCCTTTACCCTTACCCTCCACAAACGCCCTTTCACGGCTAATCTTCCTCGGGGGGATTGGACCCAGACGATAGGTTTTAATATAGCTCCCAAAGATAGGCTCGTGGTAGTGGGGGTAAAAGCTAACACCGATGATCTCTGCACCATCAGTTAGGGACCAGATCAAAGGAAGACCCAATACTTCGCCTCCGCCAAGGGTTATGACAACCGGCTTGTCGCTTGAGTTTTTAACTTTTCCGATAACCTTTGCTAAAGTCCGGGGTTTAAGAGCCCGGCAATGGGCTGTAAAGTGCAAAAAGGGTTCGTTTTCCACCTGCCAAAAGTCAACCAACCCAGAGCCGGCGAACCTACCCAAAACTTCTCCGGCAAACGACAAAACCTCCTCCTCAAATGAGGCGTAATCAAGATCGTTAAGGTATTCCGGCGCGTGGCACTCCGGCCAGCGGAAGTTGCGGTAGCCGAAAGACAAAACTACCTCCAACCCGCGCCTCTTTGCGTCTGCGGCTAAGAACCGGACTTCTGAGAAGTCATAACTACCGTCCTTAAAAACACGGTTCCAGTAAACCGGTATCCTAACGCTTGTAAAGTCAAAGGACTCCAAAATCTCTAAGTAGGATGTTTTAGGATCCAATCCCAGGTCCTCTGCATAGGAGGGGCTGAAACTGAATCCAACTGATAACGGAGCAGAAAAAACTCGAGCCGGAGAAAGCGGAATCCCAAAGAGAAGCGATATTGTTAGCAAAAACAGAAAGAAGCGCAAGATTTTTCTCACGCCTTATTATACGAACATCAAAGCCGGAGCTGCCCGGCTAAACGGAAAACGCTTAGCAGGGCAGCCCCCAACATCAACCTTAACCCTAAGGGTTAAGGATTCTGGAACCCTTAAGGTTCAGCCTTTCCTAAGGTAAGGAAGGCCGGTGCGAGGATTCTCGTCGACCTTGTAACCTTCGGGGATTGCATCGATTGCTTCTGCGCGAACGTCAGGAGCAAAGTAGTAAATAGTTTGCACTTTACCAGTGTTTTTGAGAGTAACGTCCTTTGAGTGCAAGTAATAGGTACGACCGCTTTTTTTGGAAACTAAGCTATATGCCATGTGTTGTGATTTCACCCCCTCTCGAAATGAAACAAAACTGCCCTCTGGAGGACAGTCACCAATACTTTACAGGAAGGTAATCCAGTTTGTCAACAGTGGACGCAGGATCAAAGATCCTTGCCCACTATTGCTCGGATTTTTGTGGAACAAAAACCGAGACAAGTAGGCACCCAAAGGCGCCTGCTTGTCACTTAAAGTTCAAAGGAACTGCAACCAAGTCCAAAATAGAGCCGTCTTTAGCCGAGGTATGGAAGACCTCCAAAATTCCCTCCGCTGTGGCGGTGGAAAAGGAGAACTCAGCATTAAAGCTCCCT
>JAUXIZ010000019.1 GCA_030620855.1 candidate division WWE3 bacterium | reverse complement strand
TAGATAGACACCGTACAGTTCTCGAGCGAGTTCGAGAGCAAGTTCCAGAGAAGGCAAGAAATGCTATTGATCGAGCGCTTGAAAACGCAAAAGAGCATCGCAACCGCGTCCTTGAAAGGTTCACAGACGAAAACCGACAGCAAATAGAAGAGCGGTTAAAGCAAAAGCTAGAAAACACAATTGACCGGTTCCAGTTAAACCAGGACCGGTTCCAGGAAATCTTTGAGAACAAAATTGACAGCTTAAGGAATCGGCTCAGTCAATAATATCCCATGCTTGATCTCCAGAGGCTATTAAAATCCTTTAAATACGCAACTCGCGGACTCAAGCATACACTTCTCTTTCACCAAAACTTAAGAGTCCATCTACTTTTAGCCGGGGTGGCAATGCTCGCTGGCGCACTACTTAAAATTTCGTTTGTTGAGTGGGTAGCGATTCTTGTTGCCATTTTTCTAGTCCTCATGGCAGAAATGATAAACACCGCTTTGGAAGAAATTATTAATTTGGTTAAGGAAGATCATAACGAGAAAGCTCGTATTGCAAAAGACGTTTCGGCCGGGATGGTTCTATTGGCAGCTATCTTTGCCGTGATGATCGGGTTAATTGTCTTTATCCCTCATCTAGTCGGGTAAAAGTTACCACCTGAAGTGGGCAAAAGCGCGGTTGGCTTCGGCCATGCGGTGGGTATCTTCTTTCTTTTTAACGGCAACCCCCTCACTATTGTAGGCGGCCGTCAACTCCTCCGCCAAAAGAACGGCGAACGACTTGCCTTTTTTACCGCGAGTTACGCCAACCAGCCACCGAATGGCCAAAGTTTGGGCGCGCTCGGCTTTTACCGGCATGGGAATTTGGTAGTTTGCTCCTCCAACCCGCCTGGATCTTACCTCTTGCTTGGGGGTAATATTGGTCAAAGCCTGGGTCAAAACCAAGAGCGGGTCGGTTTCCAATTCTCTTGCAGCTTCTTCCAGCGCCTCGTAAACCAAGTTTCTTGCAGTCGTCTTTTTCCCGCTCTCCATAACCTGATTTATAAGCTTGGAAACCACAATGGAGTTGTATCTTGGGTCAGACTCTATTTGCCTTTTTCGGACCGGACCGCCTCTAGGCACTTTCTTTCTCCTCCTTCGCCTCCTCGGTAGGAGCGGCGACGGGTGCCAGGCCTCCTTTTTTGGCACCGTAAAGGGACCTGCTTGTGGAACGCTCCGATACACCGACCGTATCGTAAACTCCGCGGACTATCTTGTATTTAATACCTGGAAGATCATTGACCTTGCCTCCACGAACCATCACAATATTGTGCTCTGCCAGGTTGTGACCTTCCCCGGGAATGTATGCGGTTACTTCCCTACCGTTGGAAAGGCGGACTCGGGCAACTTTTCGCAAAGCTGAGTTAGGTTTTTTAGGAGTCATCGTTCTAACCTGCAAAACCACTCCGCGCTTAAAAGGGGCCGGGGCCTGCCTTCTTTTCCTACGCAGCGAGGAATAAACCTCGGACAATGCCGGAGTCTTATCTTTTTTCGTTCCTTTTTTGCGTCCTTTTTTAATTAACTGTCTTATTGTCGGCATCTATTTTTCCTTCAACTTAGCTCTTTCTCCCGTTGGGATAAGGCGGCCTATCATAACGTTCTCCTTCAATCCCCGGAGCCGATCTACTTTACCGGCAACCGCGGCCTCCGTCAAGACCCTGGTTGTCTCTTGGAACGAGGCGGCAGAAAGCCAAGAATCGGTTTTAAGCGAAGATTTTGTTATGCCAAGAAGGACAGGTGTTCCTTTCGCGGGTTTCTTGCCCTTCCCCAAAGACTCGTTCTCGCTTTCCACTTGGATTTTGGTTGCTATTTGCCCCGGAATAAAGCTGGTATCCCCCACTTCCTCAATTTTGATTTTGTCGAACATTCTGCGAATAATAACCTCAAGGTGGATATCATCAACGGCGCTGCCGTGGCTTGAGTAAACTTTAAGCACTTCATTAACCATATAGTGCTGAGTCTCGGGAACTCCAATGACCTTAACCATCTTTTTTGGATCCAGATACCCCTCGGTAAGCTGGTCTCCTTCTTTTACCTTATCCCCGTCTTTGACTAAGACATCCCGCCCAAAAGGAACCTTGAACTCCTCGGGACCCTCTTTGCCAACAACAATGACCTTTTTCGACTCGTCTTCTTCAACAACTGAGACCTTCCCATTAAATGGAGCCATAACCGCCTCAAACTTCGGAGTACGGGCTTCAAAAACTTCCTCGACTCTCGGCAAACCTTGTGTAATGTCGGAGGAGGAAGTAATACCTCCGGCGTGCTTGGTTCGCAAGGTAAGCTGCGTACCGGGCTCTCCGACGGACTGGGCGGCAAGAAGACCAATCGGAGTACCAATCTCAACCGGTTTGTTTCGGCCAAGATCCACACCATAGCAGGATGCGCATATTCCGTAAGTGTTTTCACACACAAGCGGGGAGCGCAGTTTTACCTCGGTGATGCCTCCATCAACGATGGCTTTTGCCATCTCTCGAGATATAATCTCGTTTCTTTTGGCAATAACTTTCCGGCCGACTTTCACATCCTCAGCAACAACCCGGCCAAGGAGCCGTTTTTCAAAGGTGATTAGAAAGAGCTCATCATCCCGAGTCAAGGTTATCGAGTTTTTGGTTTTGCAATCTTCTTCTCGAACAAGAAGGTCCTGGGCAACATCAACCAGCCGGCGAGTCAGATACCCAGCATCCGCCGTCCTCAAAGCGGTATCGACCAAACCCTTTCGGGCACCGCGCGCACTAACGAAGTATTCAAAGGAAGTCAGCCCCTCAGTGTAGTTGGATCTTATGGGAAGCTCAACAATTTTTCCGGTTGGATCAACAATGTGTCCCCTCATACCGGAGATTTGCTTAATCTGGTCACGGGTGGCCCGCGCCGCGCCGGAGTTGATAATGATCTTGATAGAGTTGGACTCGCCCAGTGCATCCCACGCCGCATCGTCAAGATCGTTTGTGGCGTTGGCCCAGACAACTCTCGTCAGCTCGCGCCGTTCGGCTTCCGTTATAAGACCGCGCCGGAAGTTCTGTTCGATTTCGGCAACTTTCTTCTCGGCTTCGGAAAGCACCTTGCTTTTGTTTTCCGGAATAACACCGTCAGAGATCGCTAAAGAAACCCCGGAAACCGTCGAATAGTCAAAACCTAGCCGCTTAATATTGTCAATAAGGTCTGCAATGTTCTCCTCGCTGTCTTTTTCAGTGGCAGATGCAACAAAGGAACGGATAACTTTCTTGTCAACAATATCGTTGTAAAACCTAAGATAAGACGGAAGGATCTGGTTAAAGATCACCCTGCCCGGAGTGGTCTCGACAACTTTTTTATCAATTAAAACTTTAATTCTTTCTCGAAGATTCACCTTGCCAAGAGCGTGGACGAAGATCACTTCCTCTTCGGACGCAAACACTTTGAGCTCGTCCTCTTTCCTTTCCATCTCTTCCTCAGGTATTGAAGTCAAATAGTACGTCCCTAACCCCTGGCTTTTATCCGGAACGGTTACCGGATCTCCGCTTGACGGCCTCAAAAAGTTCTTGGTAGAGAGGATGTGCTCCTTAACTTCTTCGATGGCTTTCTTGGTTATCGGCAAATGCACCGCCATCGTGTCCCCGTCAAAGTCGGCGTTAAAGCCCGAACAAACTGCCGGGTGCAGCTGAATTGCAGACTCATCAACCAAAACCGGGTAAAACCCAACGATAGAAAGCCGGTGCAGCGACGGAGCGCGGTTCAAAAGCACGGGATGATCAGCAACCAGCTCTTCCAAGATATCCCAAACCTCGTCCAGACGCGACTCAAGGTAGTTTTTAGCGCTTCTCAAGTTGGAAGCAAACCCGCGAAGAAGAATTTCCCGCAAAACGTAAGGTTTCCAAAGCTCAAGCGCCATTTCTCTGGGAATACCCACCTGGTTAAGTTTTAGGTTTGGACCAACAACAATTACAGAACGACCCGAGTAGTCGACTCTTTTACCCAAGAGGTTTTGGCGGAACCTTCCCGTTTTGCCGGAAAGAAGATCGGCAAACGACCGCAAAACCCGCCGCCCTCGCTGGACTCGCCCGCGACGAGCCTTGGAAGCATCAATCAAGGCGTCAACCGATTCCTGAAGCATTCGCTTTTCGTTCCTCACGATTATCTCGGGCGCACCAAGCTCCAAAAGCTGCTTTAGACGGTTGTTTCGGTTTATTACCGTACGGTAAAGGTCGTTAAGGTCGGACGTTGCAAACCGCCCTCCTTCCAGTTGGACCATCGGTCTAAGATCAGGAGGAATAACCGGCAAAACCGTCAAAATCAGCCACGTTGGGTCTACTTTAGAGCTTTGCAAATCCTCAATAAACCGCAGGCGGCGCCTTGCCCAAACCCGGCGCTCTCCTTTGCTTTTCTCCAAGCGCTCTCTAAGCTTGGAAGAAAGTTTGGCCAAATCAATCGATCCCAGAGCGCGCCGGACCGCTTCGGCCCCCATCATAACTTCCGCAAAATCCGGCAGGTACTGGTAAACAAGCTCATACTCTCTTTCCGTGATTATCGAAAAAAGCTGAATGGATTTTAGAATCACAAGGCCCTCTTTTTTCTCATCCTGAAGCTTAATTTTCTGTTTTGCGTCTTTCGTACCTGCAATAATCTTGGAATAATCTTTTTCCAAACTCGCAACGGCGGGCTTTTTCTTAGACCTGTCAAACTCGGTCACCATGTAGCTGGAGAAGTAAATAACACCCTCTACATCCCGCGGAGAAAGGCCCAAAACAACGCTTACGACGGAAGGAACACCACGGAAAAACCAAACATGAGCGACCGGAGAAGCCAAGCTGATGTGTCCCATCCGCTCGCGCCGGACTCTTTTTGAAGTAACCTCAACTCCGCACTTGTCGCAGATAATACCTTTGAAGCGGGCTTTTTTGTATTTCCCGCAGTAGCACTCGTAGTCTTTTGTAGGACCAAAGATACGTTCGTCAAAAAGCCCGTCCTTTTCGGATCTGAATGTTCGATAGTTGATGGTCTCCGGCTTGGTGACCTCTCCAAAAGACCACTCGTTAATTTTCTCCGGAGAGGCGACGGAGATTTTTAGCGCGTCAAAATCTTTAAAAGCTTCAAAATCGTGCGGCATATTACTCACTTTCCTCCTTTTTATCCTTCTTCGACCCTAAAACCGCTTCTTCTACTTCACCACCGGATTCGGCCCAAGTTTTGGCCAGCTCCTCAATCTCTTTTTCAACTTCTTGCGGGGACTTGGACAGATCGGCGGCGGGTTTTTTTACTTTGACCGGTTTTTCAGAAAGGGGCTCTATGTCCAAACCAACCCCGTTTAATTCCCGGACCAAGAGCTTGAACGATTCGGGCAAGGTTGGTTCTGGAATATCTTCTCCCTGGATAATCGACCGGTAAGCGGCGGAACGCCCCGTCAAATCGTCCGACTTTGTAGTGAGTATTTCCTGAAGCGCATGGGCAGCGCCATATGCCTCAAGCGCCCATACTTCCATCTCCCCAAACCTCTGTCCGCCAAACTGGGCTTTACCGCCAAGGGGCTGCTGCGTAATAAGAGCATAGGGACCGGTAGAGCGGGCGTGCATCTTATCCTCCGCCAAGTGCTCAAGTTTTAAGATATAGGCGTTGCCTACGGTAATATCTTGATCATAGGGCTCCCCGGTCCGCCCATCATAGAGCTTTACCTTCCCCGAAACGGGAAGCCCAGCGGCGGCCAACTCCCTTTCAAGCAAACCCTCTTCAAACTTCTCAAAAACCGGAACAGCATACTTTTTGCCAAGTTTCTTCCCTGCCCAGCCAAGATGAGTCTCCAAGGTCTGACCCAAGTTCATCCGGTTAATGACCGAATGCGGTTCGAATATTATGTCAACCGGAGTCCCGTCTTCCAGGTGAGGCAAGTCCTCTTGCGGTGCAATTTTAGAAATCACACCCTTGTTGCCGTGCAGCCCGGCAAGCTTATCCCCGACGGTGATTTTGCGAACTTGAGCAACCCTAACCGAAATTTCTTGGAGCACTCCTTCGGGAAGGTCGGCCTCCCCTTTTTCGAGAATTTTTACTCCAACAACGGTTCCCCACTCACCGTGCGGAACCCTCTTGGAAACATCTCGAACCTCCCGGGCTTTCTCTCCAAAGATGGCCCGCAAAAGACGCTCCTCGGCGGAAAGCTCGGTCTCGCCTTTAGGAGCAATTTTCCCGACAAGGACGTCGCCTCCTTTGACCTTGGATCCAACAACCGCAATTCCCTGCTCATCCAAGTTCCTAAGAACTTCCTCCGAAACATTTGGAATGTCGCGCGTGACTTCCTCCGGACCGAGCTTGGTTTCCAAAACCTGGACCGAATGCTTGGAAATATGAATCGAGGAAAGCACATCCTCACGCCGGAGTCTGTCGGAAATTACAATCGCATCCTCATACCCAAAGCCGTCCCAGTACATATAGGCAACGGTTAGGTTGGCGGCAATTGCCAGCTCCCCGTCGTCGGTGGAGGGGCCGTCAACCAAAACATCTCCTTTTTTGAAAGTCTGTCCTGCGTTAACTTTGACTTTTTGGTTGTAGCAGGTCTCGTCATTTGATTTAACAAACTTTAAAAGTTCGTAGGTCTGTTTTTTCTTTCTGCCTTTGTAAGCAACCTCCAAACGATCCGCATCAACATAGGCAACTTTTCCATCTTCCTCAGCAAAAATTGTCAGCCCGGAGTTTTTGGCCAAGTCTCTTTCTATCCCAGTGCCCACAATCGGCGCTTCAGGAGCAACCAAGGGAACGGCTTGACCGATCATGTTTGATGCCATCAGCGCCCGGTTTACGTCATCATGCGCCAAAAACGGAATAAGCGCGGCAGATGCAGAAACAATCTGCCGGGGGGAAACATCCATAAGATCCGCTTGGGTCGCATCTCCAAAGAAGAAATCTCCTTTATGCCTTAGAGGAATCCTCTCGTCAAGTATTCGCCCGTTCTTGGCAACTTTTACGGAAGCATCGGCAACGATATGCTTGTCTTCCTCAGACGACGTGATGTAAACAATTTTATTAGTAACGTAGGAGCTGTTGCCTTTCTTTTCGATCTTTCTGTAGGGAGACTCTAAAAACCCTAGATCGTTGACCCGAGCGTACAGCGCCATGTGAGTAGTCAAACCAATCGAGGTTCCCTCGGGGGTCTTAATTGGGCAAATTCTACCGTAGTGCGTGTAATGAGCATCTCGAACCGAGAAACTTGCGCGCTCTGCAGTAAGGCCGCCCGGACCTTTAACAGAAAGTCGCCTTAAGTGTTCCAAACCGGCAAGGGGGTTAACCTGCTCGTGGTACTGCGAAAGCTGGGATGATGCAAAAAACGAGTGGAGCCGGGCTTCGATCGGCCTAGTCGAAATAAGCTGAGCCGGTTTAGGAAGCTGGTCCCTTGCCTGCAAGCTCATCCGTTCCTTAACGACCCTCTCCATCTGGATAAAGCCGATCCTCAACTGACTTTGCACTAATTCCCCTACCGTCCTAACTCTCCTGTTTCCCAGGTGGTCGATGTCTGTAATCTCGCCAATTCCGTGGTTGAGCTCAATAACCTTTTTAATCGCAAGAATAATGTCTTCTTTGGTAAGAAGGCGGTTGCGCCTCTCGTCCAACGAAAGGTTGGTATCAAGTCTCTCATTCAACTTGAAGCGGCCGGCCTTGCCCAAATCATAGCGGCGGGGGTCAAAAAATATTCGCTCAAATGTCAGTTTTGCGGTTTCAAAGAGAGGAGGCTCGCCCGGCCTCACTTTGATAAAAACCTCAATGACGGAATCCTCATAAGACTTAGTTGAATCTTTCTTTAAGGTATCTTCTATAAAGCGGCGGTTTGGATCAGTATCTACGTCTTCGAATGTTTTCCTTATATCATCATCGCGGGTTAAGCCAAACGCCCTAAGCAAAACCGTAGCCGGCATCTTCCTGTAGTTGCTGATTTTTACTGAAATCTGATTGTTCTTGGCAGTACTAAACTCCAACCAAGCTCCGTTTTTAGGCAGAATGCGGGCCGAAGAAAGAAGCGCTCCTGTAGAGGGATCGGTTTCCTGAGAAAAGTAAATTCCCTCGGAGCGCAAGAGCTGGTTAACCACCGCCCGCTCAACCCCCGACACAATAAAAGTCCCGGCCTCAGTCATCTTCGGCAGCTCGCCCATGTAGATTTCTTGTTTTTTGGTTTTGCCGCTTTTGATTTCCTTAAGTTCTGCGGTTAAATACCAGGGGATAGAGTAAGTAAGTCCTTTTTTAATTGCTTCTTCTTTGTTGACCTTGACCTTTCCGAATTTCGGCTTGGTAAAACTAAGTTCCCAACCTCGGCCAGTATAGTCCTGAATGGGGTTAGTTTCCTCCAACACCTCGGCAATGCCTTCCGCTAGGAGGTAATCAAAGGAATCTTTTTGAACCGTCGAAAGATCCGACAGCGGCAGGAGTTCAGATGTTTTCCCTAGCCAAACCCTCTTCATTAAACAAAAATTTCATGCGCACATAAAGGCCACGCCTTTACGCGCTTACAGGAGTACATATTCACTTAACACAGGTAAGTTAGCACAGACCAGAATATCTGTCAATATTCAGACCTCTACTTCTTTATATATTTTGCCTTATTTGCACTGTGCTCGGCAAGTGTTTCGGCATAGTGAACCTCCCCATCCGTGCCATGGAGATAAAACCAGTCAAGAGTGTTCTTCTTGTATTTTGCTGCAGCAAGCAGGGTAGATAATCCTGGATTTGAAATAGGTCCCGGCGGAAGGCCTTTATTTTTATAGGTGTTGTAAGGAGAATCAGTTGCAAGGTCTGCACTGGTCAGGGTATCTTTCCACCACTCCCATTGATCCTCTTCGGCATTCCAATGACGCCCCACAATGTATTGGACGGTTGCGTCAACATCCAACCTCCAACCTGATTTCCACCTTTTAATGAGGATCCCCGCAATCGTTTTCATCTCTTCCTCCCCGCCAAGGGTTTCCCTTTCCAGAAGAGAGGCGATGATTACAATTTGGTCTTTGGTCAAATCAGAAGCTGATGCTGAAGGTGAAACTTCGGTTTCATACTTGGAATCAAAGGTGCTTCGGAGCATCTCCACAAGCCCCGAGGCACTTATGTCAACGGGGACAACATAAGTATCTGGG
>JAUXIZ010000035.1 GCA_030620855.1 candidate division WWE3 bacterium | reverse complement strand
TCCCCTCATTCCTTTTATTGTCTTTCCAGGTTTTACCAAAGGCATTTAACTCTTATTCACCTCCTCACTTTGAGACAATCTCAATCCAAGTCAAACCTCTATTAAACTTGAGCTCTTTATTGGTGCCGCGTTCATAAAACTTCATGCGCGCGGAAAGAGATTTGCGTTTCCAGGTAGCTGAAACCTTCCTACCGTCTCTGTATAAAACAGCGTTTCCCTTGCCGGTAACCGTATACAGTCTGTGCGAAGTGCCGTCTCCGGCGGAGCGTTCCGTCATATACGTCAAAACAACATTCTTTGCCGAAAGCTGTTTTTTGGTCGCTTTATCAACATGCTTTTTTCCACCTTGCCACCTTAAGTAAGAGTTAGTGTCGCGGTTATATTTCCACTGAACCTCGTAAGCCGGTAGGTACCAAAAGTTAAATTTAAGGCTTTGACTTTCCGGACGCTCATCGTAGGGCCGGTCTGCTTTAAAATCCCATTGAGCGAATTTAGGCAGCTTGTTTGTGCCGGAATAAAGCTTCTCCCCTGCAGACCAAAGCTTGCTTGTGGACGTGTAATTTATATGCGAAAGAATCCCACCCCCGGGAAGAAGAACATTGCCGCCGAACGAGTAAGTTGAAGCACCTAGCCTGAACTGGTTAAGAGAAAGGACATTATACTGGGCGATGAAGCTGTGGATATTGGCCGGACCTGGAGTGGCGGCACCGCCGACATGCGCGTAGTATGCAGGAAATTCCAACGCCCAACTCATGTAATAAACGCGGGCGGAACGAACCGGACCAATTTTGCCAACATTTTTGCTGTGGAAAACCGCTAAGAATCTTGTTATCCCGCCCTCGGCAACAGCTTCGTAAATAACATCGGCTTTTTGCAAACCGTATAGGTAAGGGCGGGCCAGCTGGTGGTTGTCAATCATAACGGTCAGCGGTCTTCTCCCCTGCCAAGATTTAGCGGCTTCGTTGGAGTAATAAACCCCCGTGATTGGGTGCAGTACCTCTTTTTTTACTGGATCGGATAATGCAATAAGCGGTTCTCCTCCTAGTGTCCCTAAAGGGTTAATAATGGGCAAAGAAAAGTACTGAGACAGGAAATAATAAGCCCCGCCGAATACAGTAAACAAAAGGAACCAAAAAGTTAAACCCACGCCTCTCCGGTGTGTTCCTAACCACCGTTTTAAACGAAACTGCACTTTGTGGAATCTTTTGCGCACTTTCATTACTCAATGTAATAGTATCAAAATACGGAAGTCAAGAAAGAAGCGCTGTCAAATACAGCTAAACTTTGCGAAAGCAAAATTTAAGGTAAAATTGGTTTATGGTCAAGAAAACCCGCAAAGAAAAGGAATTAGCCCAACTTAGACGCGAAGCTGAATTTTTAAGGGCTCAGCTTAAGGGGTCAAACGAAGGACGAAATCGGCAAGAAAGCCCAAAACCGCAAGACACCGACAACAAAAAGGTGCGAAAAGAAGAAATCCAGAGAGTTGATCCGAGATATATTAAATCGGATCTTATTAAAGCAGGAATTTTAACAGCGGCGGCTGTCGGAATAGTCTTTGCCGTTTACATGCTTAGAGACCAAATACCTTTCCTTTAACAGCTTGAAAACGCTGACTTAAACGGCTCTCACCCAAGATTATAGGGTAAGGAATGCTATAATACAAATGCGCAACGGAGGTTGGCAGCTAACCGCCCTAGGCGGTAGGAAAGTCCTGACTCCGCAGAGCATGGGACGGAGTGCAAGCTCCGACTGGCAACAGCTGGTGTCCAAATCCTTATCCAGCTAAACGGGGTTTGGAACAAGTCCTGAATCGACAGGACTTGAGAGCAACAGAGACGAGCTGGTATGAAACGGGCAATCCCACCTGGAGCAATCCACGACCGCACCTTTTGAGGCTGCTCGCTGAAAAGTCGGTGATGACAAAATGGCCACATTGGCTTGAGGTGCAAAGATGGAGCGTAGATAGATTGCTGCTAAAACAGAATCAGGCTTACAGATCTCCTTTGCGCATTAAAGATCCCCTCTAAAGAGGGGGGTTTTTAATTGGAACCTAAAATTAACTATTTAAAGCGATGGTCTATGTTCCAATTTAGAACGTTGCGCGCTAAGATCGACAAAACTATCGCAGTTGGAATCGCCAGAAGTATTCCAAGCACTCCAAAAAGCTGACCGCCCACAAAAAGAACAATGAGCGCTCCCAAAGGAGAAAATCCGGCCGATTTGCTCATAACTTTAGGCACCAGGATATTATTTTCCAGCTGCTGGATAATAACGTAAAGAACTAGTATCCAAATCCCCAAAATAGGAGAAGTTCCAAAACCTACCACAAGGGCGGGAATGGAGGCAATGATGGGACCAAGGGAAGGGATAACCTCAAAAAGCCCGGCAATTACAGCCAAAGGCAGGGCATACTCCACCCCCAAGGCAAAAAGTCCCAAGTAAGTCAAAACCCCAACCACAACCATAAGAAGAAGCTGTCCCCGAAGCCATCCCCCAAGCTGCAGCTCCATCGAGCTAATAATCTTCTTTGCCCGAACTTGAGACTTTCTATTCAGCATGGACACAAAACGGTCCCTTAAGTTCTCCCAGTCAAGCATGAAGTAGAAAGTTAAAACGAGAAGTGCGATGAGGAAAACCGCATTTGAAACGATGGAGCCGGCAATCGTGAGGATATTTGCCGAAAGAACGGTCGCTTGCGAAACAAGCTGCTGCTGCAACCCTTCCGCAAAAGGCAGAGGGGCCAACCTGTCCAAAACCGGACCCAAAAAGTTAGGAAGATTTATCAAAAACCTCCCCGTTTGATTAACAAGCGGCGTAAAGCCGTAAGCAAGAAGTCCCCCAACTGCGGCGAGAAAAACAAAAAACACCAAAAAAACTCCGAAAGGCCTTGGTATCTTCCAACTCTTAAGCTTTTCCACCAGCGGATCCAGAGTCAAAGACATAATTAGGGCGATAAAAAGGGCAATCGCCACCAACCTAATCTGGAAAAGAATCCACACAAAAACCAAAAGGGCAAAAGTAAAAAGAACTGTCTTTGGGGTTATTTCGTAATGCCTTTCCATAGCGCTAAATCTCTGTTTTGCCACCTCCCACGAAGTCTAACAACCTTAAAGGCGTTTATCAATTACCTGCCCTGCACAACTCTCTTTAAGCCCACTCCGGCAATAAAGGCCGGGGTTAGGTGCTCCGGAATAGTTACACTTTCTCCGGTGTGAGGGATCCTGCCAACCCGAGCTTTTCGCTTTCTGACTTCAAACGTGCCAAATCCGGTAATGGTTACCCTTTCCCCATTTGCCAATCCTTGGGCGATCGTATCCAAAAAAGTATTAACCACGCGCTCTGCCTGAACAAAGGGGAGATCCGTTTTTTGGGCAACGTCGTAAATAACCGAAGTTCTATTCAAATCAACTCACCTCCAAATCCAAACGCCTAATACCTTTTACTAAACCTTTACTATCAAAATCAACTATAACCGAGCGCAAAACCGCAACTCCCTTCTCTACCCACTCAAAAGAATCAACACTTGCACCCTTAAGCCGATCGATTATTATTTGGGGCTCAACACCTAAAACGGAATCCCGCGCGCCAGTCATGCCGATGTCGGAAATGTAACCGGTTCCTTTGGGAAGGATGGTTGGATCGGCAGTTGGAACATGGGTATGGGTACCCAAAACTGCAGTAACCTTCCCATCCAAAAAGAACCCCATGGCGCGCTTTTCGCTTGTAACTTCGGAGTGGAAATCAACCAAAACTACATCCGAATCCTTGAGCTGCTCAAGCAGCTTTTCAGCGGTAACAAACGGGTTTTCTATCTCACCCTCGATCCAAGCGTTTCGCCCATCCTCTTTAATCTTGTCTCCTAAATAGGTAAGCCCCAAAAGATTTAAAATAGCAACTTTCATCTCGCCCACCTCCACAATTTTGTAACCTACTCCCGGGATTTTGTCCGGGTAATTGGCGGGGCGGATTATGTCAATTTCTGGATCGGAGAATGGTTCTTCAGGATCGATGTGAAAAATGTGGTCACCAGAGGTAAAAAAATCCACCCCCACCGACTTAAGTTGCCGGAGGTGTTTGATCTTAGCCCCGCGGCCGTGGGTAACGTTTTCGGCATTTGCAACTGCAAAGTCAATCCCTTCTTTAGTTTTAAGGCCAGGTAAAGATTGGGAAACAGCGTTTCTTCCAAGTTTGCCGACGATGTCGCCAATAAAAAGTATCCTCACACTTGCTCCTCAAATCTCGATTCTCTAATAACAACGACCTTTACTCCTCCTGGGGTAATAACCTCGTCACGCACTCTTTTTCCGACGTCATGCGCCATCTTTTTGGCTTGCTCATCGGGAATTTCTTGCGCCT
>JAUXIZ010000044.1 GCA_030620855.1 candidate division WWE3 bacterium | reverse complement strand
AGGCTACTTTTTAAGCGGAATACTGCTTAGGTTTATCGGCTACCCGGCTCCTTTTATAGTAGCCGGAGTACTGGTTATGTCAGGCGGCGTGCTGGCGCTTTTTCTGCCGCGCTTAACCCACGACGGGGAAGATCATCTGCCCTTTAAGGAAGTTACAAAAGGAATAAGGAAGAATTTGTCGGATCAGCTTAAGTTCTTTTTAACCAATCGGCGGGTAACTTCAACTTTAGTTTTGATGGCCGTTATCGGCTCCGCCTCGGCGGCGGCTGGCTCGCTTGCTCCTGGTTTTGCAGAGCAGGTTTTAAATATAGACTCCAGGGACCTGAGCTTTGTGGGGGTTTTGCCGTTTGGCTTGGGGCTCCTTTTGGGAGTTTTTGCTTTGAATAAAAAGGAAAAGTTTGTGGCGGTTTGGAAGGCGATATTGGGGTTTGGAGCCACGCTTGTAATATTGTCTCTTATCCCTAATTTAAGTCTATTTATTTCCAACCATGTCTCAAAGATTCATGCTTTTGAGAACGTCCCCTTGTTTTCTTTAACCGTTGCTTTTCTCTTCTTTCTTTTAGGGTTTTTTGCTTCGGTCATTTCCATTCCGATTGTGACATCGCTCCAGCGGATAACGCCCAGCAAAAACTTGGGGCGGACGTTTGCGGCCTTGGGGACGATTGGGTCCGTCCTTACGGCTGTTTTGTCGCTGATTTTTGGAGCGGCTGCCGACCTTGCAACCCCGGCACTTCCGACCGTGGGGGTGGGGATTTTTGCGATCGTGGCCTCTTTTTGGGTTAAGGACAAGGTTGTGATTAAATAAGAGATACATGTTGCCGGATGTTCTTCTGCAGATTGGCTCGTTCTCGCTAAACACGCTCGGGGCGTTCTTTGCCCTTGCTTTTTTGGTAGGGCTTTTTCTGTTTTGGCGCTGGGGGAGGCAGGAGGGCTTTTCCTCGGATGATTTGCTGGACCTTTCGCTGGTTGGCTCTTTAGTGGGACTAGCTGGGGGTAGGATTGCATTCCTCATTATCTCCGGCGGTTTTGGGAACATACTCGATATTTTAAAGATCGGGGATGGAATCTTTTGGTTTGGGGCTTTGGGTTTTGGTTTCCTGAGCATAGTTTTATTCGCTTGGATAAAAAAATGGTCCTTTTTGAAGATTGGAAGCATCGGAGCACCGGCGCTGGCCTTTGGCCAGGCGGTTGGGTTCCTGGGAGCGGAAATTTTAGATTATATTCCCTTTGGCTTTTACCCGGCCCTAGGCTACTTGTCTTTGGGCTTCTTCCTTGGATTTTTGAGGAAAAGAACGTCTTCCGGGATTTCTCTATTTTCGTATTTCCTTATCTCCGGCGGTTTGGTATATCTTGCGGAGTGGCTGAGGCCGGATATGGCCGTTTTCTTTGGGGTTAATATAAACTACGTTTCCGCGGCGGCGATCTCTGTTTTGGGTTTGGTTGGGATTCTAGCCGTGCTGATTGCAAAGAAGCGCCCTTTTGGGGTAAAAAGGAATGGTAATGGTGAAAAGTAGCTCTCTAAAGCCGGAGTTTTTAGAAGAAATTAAGAAACGCCTCCTGGCAGATAAGACAGAACTTGCTCAGGATATCGAACGTTTGGCCGACGAGGACCCTCTTATGAACCCCGAAAGAACAGCCGAGAGCGTGCCCGAGTTTGAGGAAGCGTCTTCCCAAATGCAGGGGAGCGAGAGGATTGCCGAGGAAAAGAAGGTTTTGGAAAAGCGTTTGGAAGAGACGGAAGAATCCCTCAAAAGGATAGAAGAAGGAAGCTACGGAATTTGCAAAAACTGCGGCAATCCCATCGACCAAGCTCGCTTGAAGGCAAACCCTCAAGCCCTTTCCTGCTTGGACTGTAAAAGCAGGCTTTCCCAAAAGCAGGAAAGTGCTTAACGTAGTTTTTGAAGATTCTTCCATACTTGTTTTATCCAAGCCCTCGGGACAAATCATAAATCGCGCCCAGACCACAAAAGGAAAAACTACCCTTCAGGATGAGTTGGAAAAGCGTTTTGGCATCAAAAAATCAGAGGAGGGGATTGGCGGACGTGCAGGGATCGTTCATCGTTTAGACAAAGAGACCTCAGGTATTATCCTGGTTGCCAAGACGCAAAGCGCGTTTGAGGCGCTCCAATCCCAGTTTAAAGAACGCGAAGTTAGAAAAGAGTATTTGGCGCTTGTTCACGGCAAGCCGCCTAAGTCCGGGAGCATCGAGGCCGCGATAGATCGAAACCCCAAAAACCGAATGCGTTTTGCGGTTGTGCCGGGAGGGCGCAAGTCGATGACCGAGTATGAGGTTTTGCAGTACTTCGGGCACGGAGGTGAACTTTTCTCTTTACTTAAAGTCAAACCGATCACCGGCCGTACTCACCAAATAAGGGTCCATCTAAAGCATATTGGTCATCCTGTGGTTTCGGATCGTCTGTACCTTTCTAGGAAGCAGTTTAGGCTGGATCTCAAGTTTTGCCCGCGGCTCTTCTTGCACGCCTTGACACTTTCTTTTGTCCATCCTGAATCCGGGGCCCGGATGCGCTTTGAGACAGAGCTTCCTCCCGATTTAAAAGAGACAATCGAAAGCCTCTCCTAGCTTATCCTCCTTGACTTAACCTTGTTCTTTATTTATCCTGTGTGTTAGACCTTAACAACATATAAAGGAGGAGCGGTTTGCACACACGGTTTAAGGTAGCGATTTTCTTTGTTCTTTTGGTTTTATTTGGGCTGGTTTTTCTCGGTTACACGCCGTTTAGACCGGTGGGGACCATTTCCATAGAAGCCAGTTTTGACGCTTCTCAACCTGACTACGGTAGGTGGGACGAGGTGTCGGTGGTAACCATCGAGTATTTTGCCCAGGGTGAGCACTGGACCGACGTTTTCTTTGAACTTGAGGACACGCTTGTTGATGCTGAGGGGTGGCTGCAGTATCACGCCCAAGAAGATGCCGAGTACTTCGTTCCGGCCGAGATATTGGTCGTGAGAGGTCCCTACATAGCTATTTACGATGATGGGTTTGCCTCAGGCTACGCAGAGATTCAGTTTGCGACAGCCCCCTGGGTTGACTTTGGGACCTTACGCACTCGTTTGTCGGGTTGGGGCGATGGGGTATCAACCGACTTTATAGTCGAAACCGATCGCGAGTGGGTCCAAGAAGAACTCGCGCAAGTTCAGTACCTGGCTCTTAAGGAAGCTGAAGTTCAGGCCCAAGCCTTTGCCGCGCAGCAGGGTGTCAACTTGGGTAACGCTGTTTCGGTCGAACTTGAGGAAGACGGGAATTTGGTTACTGCGAGGGTGGTATACGTGTACTACCTAAGGCTGCCTTTCCTTCCGTGAGCAGTATTAACCGGCTTGTAGTCCAATGGACTGCGGCCGGTTCTTTTTTTGTCCCACCTTTGGTGTGATAGGATGGGGCTGACAAAATCATAAGGAGAGGAGAGCGTGTCGAAGAGAGACCTAAGCAAGGAAAGCTATCGTAGGGCTGCAGACTACGCCCGCAAGTTT
>JAUXIZ010000009.1 GCA_030620855.1 candidate division WWE3 bacterium | reverse complement strand
GCGAATGCTCCCCGTTATCTGATAAATGGGGGAGATGATTGAAAGCGCAACAAACGCAACAACGCCGCCGATAAAAAGTAAGAGCATCGGCTCCAATATAGTCGCTAAATTTTTAGTGGTAGTGTCCACCTCTGATTCAAAATACTCACCCAGATAAGCAAGGTTTTCCTCCAAGTTGCCGCTTCGCTCCCCCACGCCAATCATCCGAACCATAAAAAGCGGAAACTCTTTAAACTTGCCACCAACAATCGCCGCCTCGATTGACTTTCCCCGCCGAACTTCTTCGGAAATCTTTATAAGATCTTTCCTGTAAACAAGGTTTCGCTCTACCTCCGAAGCAGTCTCCAAAGCCGAGGTGATGGTCAAACCGCTCTTTAACATGATTCCTAAATTACGAGACAATGTCGCTAAAGAAATATTCTGCAGGAGCGAGCCAAAGACAGGAAGTTTTAAAGTCAATGCGTGCCAATGCGGCTTTACCAACCGAGTTCTAAGAACAAAAATCAAAAGTATCGTAAAACCAATAAGCGTAGGTACTATTATAATACCCCAATCTCTGAGAAGCTTGGCGACAGTAATCAAAATAACCGTAGTTATAGGAAGATCAATATCTAAGCTCTCAAAAAGCCCAATAATTTGGGGGAGGATAAAGAAGGAAAGGGCCAACCCGATTCCCGCCGTTGCCATAAGAACAATAGCCGGATAAAGCATTGCGGACTGGACCTTCTGCCTAAGGTCGTGTTCCTTTTCCATCTGTTCAACCAGATAAAAAAGACTTTCCTCTAGAGTTCCAGACTCTTCTCCAATTCGAACCAAGCTAAAATAAAACTGGTCGAAAACATTCGAATGCTTGGACAAAGCTTTTTCCAAGCTTCGACCCCGGGAGACATCTTCCGTAACTTGAGAAAGAATTTTTTTAAACGCGCCGCTTTTGGCTTGTTCGGTTAGTGTTTCGACTACCTCTGCAATCGGAATACCGCTTTTAAGCATGATGGCAAGATTTTTGGTAAAGAAAAGTTTTTCCGAAAGAGATACTCGATTAAACAGCGCCATTATTCCTTAACCACCCTCATAAGTTCCTCGATTGTAGTAACCCCTTTTGCTACTTTTATAAAACCGTCTTCGAGCATCGTGACCATTCCTTGCGCCACGGCTAAATTTCGGATGGACTCGGCAGACTTTCTCTCGATGACAGCCGCTCTTATGTCGTCGTCCACCAAAAGAACTTCATGAATACCTATCCGATCAATATAACCGGTATTTTGGCAGACGCTGCACCCTTCAGCGAACCAAACCTTTACTTTCGCACCTTTCCCAAGGTGTTTTTGAATATACTCCGCAGGAAAGTTTTTCCTAAGTTCCACTGTAGAAACCTCTTTCTGCTTTCTGCATTGGGTACAAAGTACTCTAAGAAGACGCTGGGCAACCACAACGTTTACCGATGAAGAGACTAAAAAGGGTTCAACACCCATGTCCAGAAGTCTGACGAGCGTTGTCGCGGCATCGTTAGCGTGCGTGGTCGACAAAACCAGGTGTCCGGTCATAGCAGCGTTAACTGCAATGCTGGCGGTTTCCGAATCTCTAATTTCCCCAACCAAGATGAGGTCAGGGTCTTGCCGTACGATAGATCGCAAACCATTGGCAAAGGTCAGACCAGTTTTAGGATTAATCTGGATTTGGTTTACCCCTCCCATATCGTACTCAACCGGATCCTCGATTGTGGTGATATTCACGTCCCTTTTGTTTAAAAGTTTCAAAACTGCATACATGGTGGTCGTTTTACCAGATCCGGTTGGTCCCGAGGCGATAATCATACCGTAAGGCTTGGAGTATGCCTTCTTGATCTTTTTAAGATCTCCTTCGGAAAAACCCATGACCTCGAGTGAGTACTGACGAACTCGAGCCGAAAGAAGCCTCATCACAACCTTCTCTCCGTGAGTTGTCGGAATGATGGATACTCTGACGTCCATCTTTTCTTGTCTTTCTTTTGGAAGCTCCAGACCGGTTCTAAAGGTTAGCTTTCCGTCCTGGGCCGTATGATGTTCATCTGTTCTAAGGCTTGCCAAGACTTTAATTCTTGTCACAACCTCCTCGTGGATATCTTTAGGCAAGGTTGTCACGTCGTGCAAAAGGCCTTGGATCCTAAAACGAACCAAGGACTCCTCCTCCTTTGGCTCGATGTGGACATCGGATGCTCGGTTTTGGTTCCCGTAGGACAGAAGCATATCAACTATTTTTATGATTGGAACTTCGACCTTTCTTCCAAGCTTTTTGGCTTCAGCTCTTGCCTCGCTCAAAATCTTCTTAAGGGCAGTTTTAATCTCCTTCTGGTACACGCGAAGCGTCTCGTCGATCTGTTTGGGCGTGGCGTAATGAACAAGAATGCGATCCCCCGTCTTTTTATGGATAAACTCGATAAACTCCAAATCTTTAGGATTTGCTATGGCTATCTTTAGCCCCTCCTTATCCCTGGCAAAAGGAATTGCCAGCTTGGCCCGCGCGACCATTTCGGGAACGGTTTTTAAGACTTCTTCGCGGATGTTGATTTTGCCAAGGGGAGCCAAAGGAACTTGGTAAAAATCGGACATTATTTTGGCAATCTGCTCGTCGGTTGCGAGCTGTCTTTCCAAAACTAGGTAGTAAACGGGAGTTCCCTTAGCTCTGGACTCAACCTGTATTTCCTCGGCTTGGGATTTATTAATAATACCCTTGTCCAAAAGAACTTGGGTAAAAACTTCGTTGGAAGCCATCATCTGATTCTAGCGAATTAACAAAGGGATAACCAAGAATAGATAAATGGTGGTCGGAACAGGATTCGAACCTGTGGCCTCTCGGATGTAAGCCGAGTGCTCTAACCAACTGAGCTATCCGACCTGGTGCAGAGGGAGGGACTCGAACCCTCACGCCTTGCGGCACAGCCCCCTCAAGACTGCGTGTCTGCCAGTTCCACCACCTCTGCTTCGTCAAAAGAAAACACTGGTGCAGGGAGAGGGAGTCGAACCCTCACGCCTTGCGGCATACGGTTCTGAACCGTACGCGTCTGCCAATTCCGCCATCCCTGCGTGCCTAATAACCACCCGCAAAGCAGGTCCAAGTTCAAAAATATGGAGCGGGAGACGGGATTCGAACCCGCGATCTTCTCGTTGGCAACGAGACGCTCTACCACTGAGCTACTCCCGCAAGTGAAGCGGGCGGTGGTGCCGAGGGTCGGAGTCGAACCGACATCTGACGCTCTTCAGGCGCCTGCCTTGACCACCTTGGCTACCTCGGCTCACCACTAACATTTTATCAATGAATCAAAAGAATTAAAACTTTATAAGGAAAAGCTGTGTCTCCCCATTCACACATCCGTCCGCATCGTAGCCCAAATCCATCATTGTTTGCTCTGCGGGTTCTCCTGATCACAAATCGAGTGTGGCATTATTATTGCTAAAATCATTACGTAATAATGCTTCTTATAAACTTTAAAACCTATCCGCAAGTTTTAGGGCCAAAAGCGCTGAAACTTGCCCAAAAACTGGAAGCTGCGGCAAAGACGTTTCCTGATGTCGAAACCGGCTTTGCACCCCCGGATTTCGAGCTTGCTAAGGTTGCAGATGGTATAGACTCCTCAATCTGGGCACAACATACTGACCTGGCAGAGGAGGGCCAGTTTACAGGGTTCCTGGCGCCAAAAGATGCAAAAGAGGCCGGAGCGATGGGAACGTTCTTAAACCACAGCGAACACCCACTCACTAAAGAAGTAATTAAAGAAACTTTAGAACTTGCCAAAGGTGGAGGGCTTAAAGTTCTCATATTTGCCGCCAGTCCGCAAAAAGTGGCGGAGTTTAGGAAGTTTAACCCGGACTATATTGCATATGAGCCGGCCGAGCTTATCGGCGGAGATACCTCCGTAACTTCCGCAAAACCGGAAATCATAAGCCAAGCCGTAAAAGAATCTGGGAACATTCCGCTTCTTGTGGGAGCCGGAGTACACGGAAGAGAAGACATTTCTACTGCACTGTCGCTTGGAGCCGTTGGGGCGGTGGTATCTTCGGCCGTCGTTAAGGCAGAAAAACCGGAAACCGTCTTTTCCAATCTTCTCTCCGGCTTCTAATTGCGGGTCCAATCGCTAAAATTCCAAAAGCGTTCCACGGGTGAAAAAATTGGAGTTAAATCCGGACCGGCGAACTTGCTGTTGACCCACCAATTAAAGTTCGGGTGATCCAAAAATACGACCGGATTATCCTCAATAAAAAGCCGCTGGAAGTTAGTGTAGTGAGTTTTTCTTGCGGATCGCGCCAGCGTGGCTCTTCCCTCCTCTAACGCGCGGTCGGCCCTTGGGTCGGCGTAGCCTGCAATATTTTGGCCCGGATATTCTCTTTGACTGGAATGCCAAAGATTGTACCGGTCGGGATCGCGGTTAACCTCCTGCCCTAAGATAATCGCCTCAAAATCCCGTTCCTCCAAAACCCTCTCAAGCTGGGATGCGGAAACCTCTTTTACCTTTACATCAATTCCCAACTCCTCCTCCCATGTGGAAGCGATACCTTTTGCAATGTTTGCGACACCATTGGTTTTAGGAACGGTTATTGAGATGCTCCCTTTAAACTTTTTTGCAGATTTGGATGTGAATCTGGGAAAGGATAGTTTTGCCTGCGCCCATGTCCCGGACATAGGACCTTTAACCAAGCCCCCGGATGCAAGAGGGGTCTTTTTGGAAGCGGCGGCCCTAAACTTTACGTCTTTTGCAAGCGGGTTATCGGCCCCCAAGTTAAAAAAGAGGGCAAAGTAACGGTTCGGCATAGGCCGTTCATACAAAGTAAAGTATTCCGAAGAAAACGAGACATCGGAAACACTATCCACCTCACCTTGCATCGCGGCTTCCCTTAGACTCTCCTCATCCGGGAAAAATTTAAAAACGAGATTCTTGATTGCACCACTTTTTTTACTTTGCAACCTCAGCTCGCTTATCCTCCCTCCCTCTTTTTCGACATCCGTAATGTAAAAATCGCCGCTACCCAAGCTATCTAAAGGTATTTCTCGAAAATGAGCCGGTGCGATTGGCTTGGTGAGAATATCCAAGAAGGAAGAAAGCGGATTTTCGAGAACAAATCTAACCCGCCGCTCTCCCTCCTGTTCGATTGTGATCTTCGAAAAGGCTGGCTCCCGCGTAAATGTGAAGGTAACATCAGCAACAGTTATCGCAGTTCCATCCAACCAGTAGGATTTTTTCAGAGTGATGTCGTAAATCTCTCCATTTTTATAAGTGGTGTAGCTTTCCGCCAGATCGTGAACTATTTTGCCTTCCCGGTCATAAGTAAAAAGAGGCCGAAACAAAAGCTCCTCGAGAATTTCATCGACGGGGTTTCTAGACCCAAGCCCGGGAATAAGATCCACCGGCTGGCCAACTACCCCCTCAATAAAAGTAGGATCAAGGTCCAGCCTCAAAAGGTACCAGCCTCCCACAAAACTCAAAAGAATAACCAAAAAAATATATCGAAGCATGCCTCAAGCAACAATTACCAAAATAAGAACCAGTGCAAACAAAACGATAAAGAAGACCGTGAGATAAAAAATAATCTTTTCAAAACCTCTTCGCGTTTTAAATGTTTCTCCGCTTCCTCCCCCGCCAAAAGGAGATCCCAAGCCAGAACCGCTTCCTTGAAGAAGGATCAACAAAACAAGAGTCAAGGATATAAAAACCTGCAAAACCCCCAAAAAAGACATGATTTAAGATTTTCCGAAAAAGGCAAAAACCAAAGATACCGCAAAAGACCCTAAAACAACGGTTGCGTATTCCGGAACCAAAACGGCCGGCACCGAAAATTCCCCAACCGCAAGCCCCGCAAATTCAAAAGAACTAAAGGAAAAGGCGGGAACCAAGTAAGAGACGGCATAAAAGAGCCCAATGTTGATGAGCACGGAAACCAATCCCAAGGTCAAAAAATTAACAGGAGCCGCGATAAAACCCAAGATCGGCTTAACGATCGTCTGAAAGAGGGCAAAAACCAAAGCGGCTGCAACGAGCACCCGCACATCGGAACCGTAAGAAATTCCCGGTATTAGCCATGTTACGGCAAACAAAGCCACGCCCGATGCGACTATATTTCTCAAAAGTGTAAACACGGAAGTTATGATACCATCTTTCTGATGGTCAAACCAGTAAAATTTTTCCTATCTTTTTTGGTTTCATGGGCCATTTTTGCAGCTTTTGTCCCCCACATAATCTTTGCTGCAAACGACTTCAAAGCATCCTACCAAACGGAATACTTTGCTAAAGAAAACGGAGAAATTGAGGTTACTCAGAATGTAACCATCGAAAACCTTACCAGCCAATACTTCGTTTCTCAATATAAATTCACAATCGGCAGCCGCGTCATCAAAAACGTAAAGGGCTGGGATCCAACCGGTTCTCTCACTCCGCAAATAAAAAAGGAAGACGAGGAAACCACCATAACCTTAAAGTTTAAGGCCAGGGTTTTAGGAAAGGGGAGCAAATTAAAGTTTGGTATATCTTACGATTTCCCCGATCTTGCCAAAAAGAACGGTCTTGTTTGGGAACTAAACCTGCTCAAGATATCGGGGTTGGACAATATTTCAATCTACAACCTAACAGTTTCCGTCCCGCAAAGCTTTGGGCCGCTGCTTTACAGCTTCCCTGAGCCCGCAGCGCAGGCCAAGAAAGGTGAGCGGACAACAATAACCTTTAACAAAGGGGGTCTTTCGGAAGGCGCCCCTCGGCTGGCTTTCGGCAAGCTCCAGCTTTACAGCTTATCCTTAAGCTATCACCTAAAAAACCCGTCAATCGGTCTGGGATATACCGAAATTGCCCTCCCTCCCGACATTTTGGGATATCAAAAAATTATCCAAAGCAGCTTGTTGCCCTCCCCGGATTCAATCAGGGTTGATGGTGACGGCAACTACCTAGCTAGGTACAATCTTGGGCCGCTGGAAAAGATTGATGTAATTTGGAAGGGGTTAATTGCCTTATTTTATCCGGGTCGAGATTTTGGTAATAAAACAGCAAAAGACATACCGGCAAATCTGGTGCAAACATATGCTCAGGAACAAAAGTATTGGGAAACAAGTGCGGTGGAGATTAAAGCCCAAGCGGCCAAGCTCACAAATCCAAAACTCTCCGTTGCCGAAAATCTAAAAAACATTTACAACTTTGTAACCCAAAACCTCTCCTACAGCTACCAAAAACTTGAAACAGGGGATCTTGTGCGTTTGGGAGCTTTGGAAGCTCTAAGCCAAAAGGAAAGCGCGGTCTGCATGGAATATACCGATCTTTTTATTGCGCTGGCGCGCTCTTCCGGAATTCCTGCCCGAGAGGTAAACGGATACGCATACACCTCGGATGATACCGACAGACCTCTTTCTCTGCGACTTGAGGGTGGGGACGTCTTGCACGCCTGGCCGCAGACCTACATCCCCCAAACCGGCTGGGTAATGGTAGATCCGACATGGGGATCAACTTCCGGCAGCAGCTACTTTTCCACATTTGACCTGTCGCATTTGGCTTTTGTCATAAAAGGAGAATCTTCCGAATACCCGCTTCCTGCAGGAAGCTATAAAACAGATCCAAACCAAAAGGATGTTGTGGTATCGCTTTCAGAAAACATCGATGCTCTTGAGGAAGAACCAAGCCTTGAAGTAGCTATAAAATTTGCGCCCTATGTTGTAGCGCCCTTCCAAACGCAAGCCGTAATCAAGGTTAAAAACAACGGCAAAACCAGCACATTCGACACTAAAATTTCACTGGAAAGCTCGCTTCTTTCCTTAGACAATAAGAGTTTTGAAGTTGGAACGATACCCCCAAGCGCCGAGGCCGAAGTTATTGTCAATTTAAACCCGCAAAATGCCCTAACCCACGGAGAAGAGAAAATAACGGCGGATATCTCGGCAAAAGACTTTAACGGGGAGGATATCGCCTTCTCGGGAGAAGATACAAAAACGGTCCGGCCTATTTATCTACCTTTGGGGCTTTATGAGCTTGTCATTATTGTGGCCGCCTCGGCCGGCATAATTTTTGGAAGACGCCTGCTTTTGAAAAGACTAGCCGGCTAAAAAAGAAAAGCCGCAGGTCGCAGTGCGAAACCTACGGCTTGTTAAGCCTTTTAAGAACCTCCTTAAGCACAACAGACCATCCGTCGTGGTTCACAGGACCGTCCCCAGCTCTCACAATACCCTCCCTTTCGATGTGCATATTGTAAAAAGCCGAGAACAAGATCACCGTAACATCCTTGAGGCGGTAGGCCTCAATGGCAACGTTGGGATCATCGTCCACAATGACCACCTGGCAGCCAAGCTTCTTGATTGCCTTGATGATCTCCCTCTTTCTTCGGGAGAAGATAAGAAGATCAAAGGGGATGTTGTTGTCCTCCTTATGCTTCTTGGTAACCGCGATCATGGAGCGAAGCATGGGCCGGGCGGTCAGGATCACAATTGGAACTCCCGCCTTAGCAATCTTGCCCAGCGCCTCAGCCGCACCTTTTATGATAGGAAGATCTTTGTGCAGCTTAGCATTCGGAAAGACTTCGGTCTTGAGCATCCCAAGCGCTTGCGGATCTATATCCAGAAAGTCATAGCGCTTGCAGTCTTCAGCCTGCACGGGGCGTCTCAGCTTACGCGAGAGCCACTTGACATAAATCGACAGAGAATCCGATATCGTTCCATCGTCGTCCACGACAAGACAAATGTTGGATTCGACGATTTTATTGAAGATTTCATCGGAGAAAAGCTCGAGCAAAAGCTCAGGATCGGGCGCAACGAGTTCACGGTAGTGCTCGTCCACATCTCCCTCCTTCTCATATAGGGTTTTAGCTTGATTAGATCATAACACGAGAAAATAAAAGAGACACTAAAAATCAGTGTTTTTTAGACCGTCGGCGGTAAAAGGCAAAAGCTGCAACTAAAACTGCAGCAACAAGAACTAACTCAACTACAAGCTCGTAGCTTTCCACAATTCGGGAAATCTCTTCCCACCGCTCTCCAAGTAAGTATCCTGCCGAAGACAAAAGCCCAATCCAGATGAGGGATCCGAAAAAGGTTAATCCCAAAAACTGATAAAAAGGCATTTTCACAAAACCGGCTGGGACCGAGATTAAAGTTCTAACAATAGGTACAAGCCGGCCAAAAAACACCACCGGGGCGCCGTGCTTGGCAAACCACTCTTCGGCCTTTTCCACATCGGTAAATTTTATTCTAAAAATGTGGCCGTAGCGATCGATGTAGAGCTTTAAATTTGCCCGGCCTAAAACATACCCAAGCCCGTACCACAAAAAGGCTCCCAAGAGCGTGCCTAAAGTCCCAAAAAGAATCACCAAAAAAAAATTAAGGTGTCCGTTGGCGGCCACAAAGCCCAAAAACGGAAAGATCAGCTCCGACGGAAGAGGTGGGAAAAAGTTTTCCGCAAAAGCCGCAAAAAGTACTCCCGGATAACCTAGGGAAACAACCAAGTCTTGAATATTAAGGATAAGAGAGTTTATAAACTCAGACACCAGGTGAAAGCCTTTCCCCCTCCGCTTCCTGCAATGCCTTACTAAATTCCTTCTGGTGTTTTTGGGGAACGATGATACCTTTTACGCCGCGCCGAACAAGCTCAAACAAAACCCACGACCTGGCCCGGTCGCCCAAGTAAAGCAGTTCAACGCCCTCGCTCTTTGCGATCTTGCTTGCTTCGGAAATCGCCCAGCCCAAAGAGTCGTCCGGCTCAACTTTGGTTTCTGCACCCAGAAGCCCTTGAGCCAACGCCGCCTCGTCAAAAATCACGCCGTCAACCCCGACCTCCAAAAACTGCTTCAAAAGAATGACATTTGCGGGATAAAACGCCCTAAAGAAAAATTTAAGATGAGGGCCTCTTTGGATGCGCTCTCCAGAGAGATGGCGCTTTATTTCCCTTAACCCGTCAACCGTTCTAACAGGAGGTAAGGTAAGATGCAGGTTTTTAAGTCCCTCTTTGTGGCGAGCCTCTCTAAACTCGTCAATTTGCTCAAAATCGATACCTTCCAAAAGCAGAAGCACTTTATGGCTGGGGAACTTTTTGGCGGTATCTTTGGCAGTCGCGGCATCCCGAACCACAAAACCCCAAACTCCCTCCGCCGAATCCGGCACGCCGTCCACATCGAACCAAACTTCCAAAGCGGTTGTTCTTAGTCTTGGCAAAAAGACCGTTTTTATCTCCTCAAAAACAAACTCCCCCCGGTAGTTTTTCCAGCTGACGGTGTAGGATCCGCCCAGGATTTGCTCAATTTTTTGCGACCAAGAGACCAAATCCGCAACTTCTTCCCTTGCAGTTGGAGCTTCTACTACTCCAGAAACAATTCTTTTAGTTACATCGGCGGTACCTTTTTCAAAGATAAACCGCTCTTTACCCGATGGATGGTTTACCTCTACAGCGCAAAAATCAGTGCTTCCCACCTCGGGAGACGAGGTATGAAGATTCCCGGAGAAATCGGAACCGACTACTTGCTGAACAATTATGGGAAGAGGCTCCTTAAAAAAATTCCCTCCGCGATCGCAGATCGAAAGCATATGATCGACCCAAAAACGCTTAATAGTAGAAAGAAGCGACGGGGCATCGCTCACCTGTTTTTTCGCGCGCACAGACCGAACCGAAACAAGAGTATCCCGAGGTCCTGACAAACTCCGATAAAAACCTTCTATTTCCTTGGCCAAACGCGTCGGCAAAGGTATCCCCATTAAAAGTCGGTGGAATTCTTCAGGTTTCTTAGAGTCGCAAAGATTCAAAATGCTCTTAACTTCTTTTCGGGCTAAAAACTCGCCGTAGGCGGCTGCCGGCAAAACAAACGCGGGAGAGACGGAAACACCCGCCTTGGTCAGGTCACCAAGAGCCGCCGCCTCTTCACCAAATGAAGAAGCATCGCCTAAACTTATTTCTGCAAGAAAAGATAGAGAATGCATTTTTTATTTCTTTCTTCTTCTGCGTTTCTTCTTAGATTTCTTGACCTCTCCTTCAGACTGGCCGCGGCCGACAATTATTCGGGCCAGATCAACAACGCTCCGGCCGGAACTTTGCATTTTGGGCCGGCGCTTCTTTTCCCGGCGTTTTTCTTTTTCAGACTCCTTGGGAGAGTAATCGGAAAGGTCGTCTCTAGGCATCTTCTTTAAGAGGAGGCAAATCCGGATAATTAGGGTTAGGCACTGCTTCCCACCCTTCCTTTTTCTCGATTATGTAGTACCCAAAACCGCGCTTTTGCTTAACCATCTCATAATCGTTGTCGAAGTGGGCCGGATCGTGATCATCCATCGTAATCACATAATCATCCCCCATGTTCAGCATCACGTGCCCGTAGCCTTTGGGAACGGTAAAAGTATCCCCTACGTCGAGAACTTTAAAAATCACCTCGGAAACTTTGTCCCCATCCATTTTCTGAAGGAGAAAAGCGGCCTTTCCATAAAGCACTTGGTAAGTTTCTTCATAAGGCGGGACGTGGAAATGCCCGTAAGTTTTTGGGAATTCTCCCCCGCCCAAGCGGTATGAGGCAAAGATGGTAAGGTTTCTCCCGGGCTTTCTGATTACAAAGTAGGCCGGCTCATCATCACCCAAAGAAATATCCTGCGACTTGTAAGCCACCTCCTTCATTTCCCCAATTTTTCTAATCGAAGCAAATGCCATCTCAAATCCAATATAGCAAGAGGATCATACGTGCTTCTGCACTTCCTCAAGCAAAATTTCTTTTGCTTTTATCATATTTTCCTGATCTTTTGCCCAAGAAAAAACCTCAAGTTTAGGAAAGGTTCCGGATGCCCGCATTAACCCCCAGGTGTTTGGCAGATCTCTAAACTTAACCCGAGCGCCGTCCATCTCGTTAACGTAGTATCTCTTTCTTAGCTCATTTTTGACCTTTTCCTGCACGTCAAACTTCTTCTCGTCGGGCATTGGAATTTCGACCTCGCCCGAGGCCTGGTAAAAAGGAACATCCGACATAATCTCCGACAGCGGCTTTTCGATTTTTTCCAAGATCTTGACCATCCGCAAGGCGGCATATATCGCATCGTCAAATCCGTAATAGTGATCGTAAAAGTAGAAATGGCATTTATATTCTCCGGCAAAAACGCCCCCATAGAATCTAAGTTCATTTAAAACAAGGGAGTGGCCAGTTGGGACCATGACGGGTATCCCCCCGTGGGCGACAATATCCTCCTCAACTGCAGGAGAGCACTGAGTGTTGTATAAAATTTCCGTCCGGGGGTGTCGCGAAAGAATATCCCGGGCAAAAAGAAGCAGAATTCCATCCCCCCATAAAACAAAGCCCTTCTCATCGCAAACGTTAACCCGATCGGCATCTGGGTCAAAAACCATCCCCAAATCCGCTTTCTCTTTTTTAACCCTATTTATCGCCTCAAGCATATTTGGACCAACAGTCGGGTCGGGCCCGTGGTTTGGAAAGGTCCCGTCAAGGCGAGAGTGCATTTCGATAACCTCATGCCCAAGCTCCCGCAAAAACTTAGGAGCGTAAAGCCCAGCTGTGCCGTTTCCGGAATCTACAACTATCTTTAGAGTTCTCTTTTTCGGACCTTTTGCAATCTGCTCAAGCTCTTCGATGCTTTTTTGCAAGGCAGCGTGATACATTCCCCCAAATTCAAACTTTTCCGACTCCCCTTTGCCCTCCTTAAACTTGCGCTGCTCGGCAATCTTTCTAACATCCTGGATCTCATCGCCAAAAATGGTTCGATCCTCAAACGAAAACTTTAAACCGTTCCATTCGGGTGGCAAGTGGGATGCGGTAATCATAACCGCTCCGCCGGCACCCATTAGAACAGGCGCGGTATAGGTCATAGGAGTTGTAACCAAACCAAGGTCAAAAACCTTGACGCCGGTTGATAAAAGGCCCTCCATAACAACCTCTTTAATGGAAGGGGAGCTTATTCGATTGTCCATCCCCAAAGCAACGCTGTCTTTACCTTTTTCTTGGATCCAAGTCCCGTAAGCCCGGCCGATCGTGCGGGAATCCTCCTCGTCAAAATCCTTGCCAAAAATCCCCCGAATGTCGTTTGTCCGGAAAATATAGGGGTTTAATTTAAGTTCTTCTTTTCTGAAAACGTAGGCTTGCGAATTAGTCATAATTGGTTAAAAGCGGTTAACGGTCATTACTTCACCTCAAAGCGGTCAAACTCCCCGGTTGGATCCTCCCAAGTAATATCAAGTTTTTCCACCTTGCAAAAAGGCGAACCTTTCCGGCAAGACTCGGTGCACTCCTCTATCTTGGCCTTGTCACCTTCCATAACGGCTTCCACAAAACCGTCCGCGTTCCTTACCCAACCTTTCACACCACAGGCGGAGGCCTTGCGGTTAACAAAAAACCTAAAACCAACACCCTGAACCTTACCGTATGCTTTAATGTGTGCTCGAACTAAAGAACTTTTCTTTTCCATAAGATAACCTCAACGATCCAGAAAATTCTAGCAAAACGGACTATCTGTTTAAAACAGGCTTTAGATTACTCTTCCCTAGGAGGGCGCGCTTCCGCGACTTTAAAGGCTCGACCTTCAATTTCGTGTCCATCCATAGTTTCGACAGCCTTAGCAGCCGCTTTTTCGGTAGACATTTCAACAAATCCGAAACCTTTTGATCGCCCGGACTGTCTGTCGGTAATAACAACTGCGTCTTCTACTGTGCCTGCTTCGGAAAAGAGCTCTTTTAACTGCTCGGAAGTAGTACTGTAAGGAAGGTTCCCAATGTAAAGTTTTTTATTCAAACGTGTTCACCACCTCTCAAGAGCCGGAGACCTATCGAGAGGTTCCTAGCTAACGAGCGTATTATAACAGAAGTACCACTCTGGTGGCCCCAAGGGGGATCG
>JAUXIZ010000027.1 GCA_030620855.1 candidate division WWE3 bacterium | reverse complement strand
AGTATCCGCGATTGTTCCAGTTTTTAACGAAGAGAAAACCGTTTCCAAAGTCATCGAGGCGCTCCTAAAAAACCCGCTGATTGGCGAGGTCATAGCCGTAAATGACGGTTCTGAAGATGAGAGCTTAAAAAAGCTCGAAGAGTTTGCCGATGGAATAACAATCGTCAACTTAAAGATAAACCACGGCAAAGGCTTTGCGCTCGCATCGGGCATTAAAAAAGCAGCGGGGGATATTGTTGCTTTTTGGGATGCCGACTTTACAAACCTCTCCAACGACCACATCGAAACAGTCCTTAATCCGGTCCTCACAGGCAGGGCCCAGGCGTGTATCGGATACCGCTACAGCACTATGCACGTACCTATGTTCAAAAACTTAAGCGGCCAAAGAGCGTACCGCAAAAAAGATCTTCTTCCCCACCTGGAAAATCTAGCCCAAACAAGATTTGGCGCAGAAGTTTACCTCAATAGCGTAACAAAGGACAAAGAAACCAAAAAAATAGCCCTAAGAGGGCTAAACCACCGCACAAAATACGACAAGCACAACTACCAAATGGCCTTTAAGGAGTATGTTAAAGCCGGGGTGGAGATCACAAAAACGCTAACGGCAGGAGAGCGGGTACCGCGCAAGGACATGTTGCTTATAAATAAGCTCTACAAAGTAGGAACTTTTCACGAGCTCAAAGCCCGGGTCAACGAGATCACTAACAAGCCCGTCAAACAAATCTGGGAGGATTACATCCTCCGATACCTCAAATAAAAAGGCCGGATCCTTATGAATCCGACCTATTCACGCTCGACGATCTCAAGCTCCCCTTCGCAAATCGAGAAGAACTCATGATCCGCTGGGAACCAAGCGATAGCGCTTCTGGTAACACTGTTGTACTTTACTGCAACCGCATCCGGGTAGGTTTCCCAGATGAGCTGTTCCGCAGGCGCAATGTCCTCATTGGAAAGATCTCGAAAAACAACATCCCCAATGCAGGCGGAATTGCGACCACCGACAACCAGATCCGCAAGGTAAGGCTGCGAAACCAACGCGCGAAGCGCCTGAGCATGTCGAGCACAGTAGAAATCCTCCAACTCCCTGAAGTACCAAACGCCATCAGCGTAACAAGGTTTCTTGGAGTAGCCAAAAGTGCATTGCGACATGGCTATGTCCTCCTTTCTTTTGATTTACTTAATTCTAAAGCATAATCCCCTTATTTGCAACCTATAGGGTTGTTAATCTGGAGCGAGAAAAGAAAAGGCCGGATCCTTATGAATCCGACCTGTTCTGGTTTTTACTCTCGGCCCAAGCCTCAACTGCCTCGATCTGCTTCTGCATCATTATACGGAAGAACCGCAGCCTCACCAATCCTCGAAGGCAGAACGGCCAGAAAGCCACAAGAAGAATCAACTCGGCGGGATGCGAAGCCGTTAGGGTGAAATCTCCTACCACCCAGCTGACAAGCAAGAAACCGACGAGAACATAAGCCAATAGACCTAAAACTATCCAAATCATTGTTCCCTCCTTTCCTCTAATTTTAACCCAGAACCCCAACACTTTCAACCTATAAGGTACGAATAACTGGGACAAACCTGATATCATCAAGACATTATGAAAAAGGTGCAGACCTTAAAAGGTTTTCGCGATATAGACCCAGTTGAAGCTCTCAAGCGAGGGCGGGTTCTCTCTTTGGTTAAAAGCGTCTTTAAATCTTATGGATTCTCACCAATTGAAACCCCGACCCTGGAGTATGCCGAGCTTTTAAAAGGCAAATACGGCGAAGGAGAAAAGCTAATTTATAAATTTGAAGATCGAGGAGGCCGGATGGCCGCACTGCGCTACGATCTCACTGTCCCCCTCGCTCGTTTTATTGCCGAAAACAAAGGCAAAATCACCTATCCATTTAAACGCTACCAGATCGGAAACGTCTTTCGCGCCGACAAGCCTCAAGCCAACCGCTACCGGGAGTTTACGCAAGTGGACATTGACACCGTTGGGGTAGATTCCGCTCTCGCCGATGCCGAAATCTTAGCCGTTTTTGCCACGGTTTTAACGCTTCTAGAGATAGAAAAATTCACTATTAAAGTAAACGACAGAAACATCTTTAAGGACCTGCCGGCCGCGGCAGTTAGAATACTCGACAAATGGGACAAGATTGGAGAAGCCGGTGTTAAAAAGGAGCTTGCCAAAGCAAAGCTCGATGCCGACAAAATCCTTAAGCAAGTTCAGAACAATAAACCCACTCCCCGCCTCAAGGAGATATTTGATTTTCTGGACGGGTTTGGAGTACCAACCGAGCAATGGGAGTTTGATCCGCTTTTGGCCCGCGGCCTGGATTACTACACCGGAATGGTTTTTGAAGTAGTGGTTCCCGGATTTAAGGGTTCGATCGCCGGCGGCGGCCGCTACGATGAGATGATTGGAATGTTTGCCGGCGAGCAAACCCCGGCCGTTGGCGGATCGTTTGGTTTGGCTCGGCTCATGGAGATCGTGCCGGAGAAAACCTACTCCGAGATACCGTTCAAGTCCCAAGTTTTGGTCACGATATTCTCCAAAAAACTCCTCCCTCAAACAATCGAGCTTTTTGACGAGATCCAGGGGGCAGGCGTTGAGACCGAGCTTTACCTTGACCCCGAGGCAAAGCTCGAAAAACAGCTCAAATACGCCGACCGCAAAAGCATCCCCTACGTCCTAATCATGGGGCCGGAAGAGATAAAAACCAACAAAGTAACAATAAAAGATTTGACGAAAGAAACCCAAGAAACTCTGGATAAAGACGCCCTCTTAACCCTTCTAAAAACCCAATAACCGCGCGGGAAATTCCATCAGTTATAATGAGACCAACCTTAAAAAAGGAATAGATCATGTTAATTGCGTTTTCCGACACACACCTAACACACCACTGGTTTAACCCTAAGAAGTTCCGCTACCTGGCAAATATCATCCGAAGCGCGGACCAAGTTGCCATCGTCGGCGACTTTTGGGATGGGATGCGCTGCAATTTTGACCAGTTCATCCAAAGCCCCTGGAAAGCACTCTTCCCGCTTCTTAAATCCAAAGATGCTATCTACCTCTACGGGAACCACGATTTGGAAGAGTGGTGCGATGAACGGGTAAACCGATTTTCTACCCACCAGGCCAAAGCGGTGGATATTACGGTTGGTACTCTTAATCTGCGGATTGAGCACGGCCACCACATTGCTCCGGATCCAATTACCAAAAACCCCAAACTCTTGAGCATACCGATGATCGGATGGGCCGACTACATCTTTACATCCGTCATCCCTATGACCTTATTTGGGGAACGTTGGACGAAAATTAGCGGCCGGGAATCCACGCGACTTATGCGCGAAAGGGCAAAGGAACTGTCGGCAAACGGCCAGTGGCTAATATGCGGACATTCGCACGTTGCACAGCTTGACCCGGAGATAAAATACGCAAACAGCGGATTCATTAGTTTGGGCCGCATTCAGTACCTCAAAATTGATAAGTACTCAATTGACCTAGTTAAGGAGAGACTCTAGAGCAGAAAGCCATCGCCTAACGGCGGGGCTCCGCTAAGAGCGGAGGAGGAGAAAATGCAAGCTCTAGTTTTATCTGGAGGAGCAAACTTTGGAGCACTCCAAGCTGGCGCTTTGGAAGTAATTTTTAACGAAACCGAATTCCGGCCAAAACTTATTTCCGGGACATCGGCCGGAGCGCTAAACGCTCTGCTTCTTGCATCCGATCCAACTCTCGAAGGAGTGAGACGCCTACAGGAGCTGTGGAGATCTGCCGGACCGCGCGAGGTTGGCAAACCCAGCCTTTTCTCGAGTGCCAAAAGGTTTGCTACTCATAAAGACAGCATCCTTTCCAACAAACAGCTTGAGCAGTTTCTCCTGAGAAGCTTACCCCGCGTCAGAACCTTCGGGAAACTGGCGGCTTTGTGCGGAGTACGAGCATACGCTACCGGGGTGTGTTTGGAAACCAATGAGCTGAGGATTTTTGGGGACCAAGATGACGATCTTCTCATCGACGGTGCAATGTCCTCCTCAGCTATGGCACCATTCCTACCACCCTGGAAGGTGGGTGATTACCACTATATTGACGGGGGCGTTTTTACAAAGCTCCCGATCTTTACGGCAATCGAGCGCGGAGCAACCCAAGTGGTGGCGCTGTGGATCGAAGACCTCAAAGTCCGCCGCGACGCAAATGGAGTTCTGGCCAATGTTAACCACTCCGTTGCGCTCATGACCAGGCGGCAGGTTGAGATGGAAATCCACTGGGCGCGCCAAACCGGCATTCCTGTGCGGGTCTTCCGGCTCACGGTACCGCCGGGAGTCCATCTGTGGGATTACGCCCAAGCAAACCGGTTGATTCGCCTCGGCCGAGCCGTGGCCAGGCGGGAGCTTGAGAAGGAACCGCTCAAGATCTACCAACCTTGGGAGCTTTGGTTTAGGTCGCTCAAAACCTTCAGACCCAGGTAACAGTACAAGACCCCTTCTTTTCGAAGACGGGGTCTTTTTCGTTGCATTTAGATAGAATAAAGAGATGAATCAAAGACTTTTGGCTTATGCAGCCCTGATCATAACGGTTGTCATTTGGGGCGTCGCCGGACCGGTAATCAAGGCTACATTTAACGAAGGGCTGACACCTTTTACTTTCTTAACTCTTAGATTTTTACTAAACGTACTTATTATCTCCCCTATTCTTTTTTTCTATCTCAAGCGGCATCCCATTAGATGGCGCGATACGCCCCGGCTCTTTCTTTTAACTTTTCTCGGCACAACCCTAACGTTAACTCTCATATTCCTAGGACTTGAGAAAACTACCGCACTCGATGCAGTATTAATCATTGCTACAGCACCTATTTTTATTGTCGTCGCCGGAGCAATTTTCCTAAAGGAAAAGATAACAAGCTTAGAAAAAGTAGGGTTAATGGTAGCCCTTACAGGAGTAGGAATAACCATAATTCAACCGCTTCTGGAAAGAGGATTATTTGCCCAGGAGAATCTTGTCGGAAATCTTTTGATTTTGGCCTCCAATATAACCTGGACCGCATTCACCATCATCTCCAAAGAAGACCTTAAGCGCCACAGTCCTTTTCTCATCACAGGATCCGCTTTTATCTTCGGTCTTTTGACATTTATCCCCCTCGCAATCATTGAAAACCCCAACCTTATAGAAACGGTAAGGAACCTCGGCCCCTCCGCTTGGGCGGGTGTTTTTTACATGTCCGTATTCAGCTCAATTGTTGCTTACTTCGCTTACAACTGGGGATTATCCAAGATCGAAGCCTCCGAGGCGGCGCTTTTTCTTTATCTTGAGCCGGTCTTCGCCGCACCGCTCGCCTACATTTGGCTTGGGGAAGCGATTACGCCAACTTTCCTCATTGGGGCGACGGTCATCGCTGCCGGAGTAATCTTGACGGAGTACAGGCCTCCTCGCGTTGCCCACCTCAGGCACAGGTGATATCATAACTTGGTCATGGCCAAAGAAAATTTGCATCCTAAATACTATCCGGAAGCCAAGGTAACTTGCGCTTGCGGCAATACCTTTACCACGGGCTCAACTCGACCGGAGCTCAAGGTCGAGATTTGCCACAAGTGCCATCCCTTCTTTACGGGTAAAGAGGTCCTTATCGACACAGAAGGACGGGTTGAGAAGTTCCAAAAGAAGCAAAAAGCCGCCGAGAAACGGCGCGCTGAAGCAAGGGCTAAAAAGAAACAAGCAGAACCGAAAGAAGGGCAGGAGCAAAAGCGTCCT
>JAUXIZ010000039.1 GCA_030620855.1 candidate division WWE3 bacterium | reverse complement strand
TCGGTTACCAAGGAGCTTGTTTCTAAAGGGAATTTTGCTTTTAGACCGGTTATGAACGCCCCTGCTCCTTGGTACTCTAGTGCATCGTTGACATCAACAATTGGGTTTTCTACCCCGGGGATGAGCGCTCGTTTAACCCTCTCTTTGGTTAGGTTTGGTAGATTAGCCCAGACAACGCTTGCCAGTGTGATTAGCACTAAAGTAGTAAGTAACAAGTGGCGAACAGCAAGTTTTGGACGAGGGCGAAATTCCTCAGCCGACCTTATTGGTATGTAGGGCGGTTGGCCCGGTGGCGGATATTTAGGTTTTGCGGTTGGGGTTTGGCTGGCATGGTTTCGTGCTTTGGCCTCGATTTGGAAGCGTTTGAGCTCACGCGGGGAGTATCTTCTATGCCCGCCCGAGGTTCTAAGTGCTTGAGGGAGATCCCCTTCTTTTTCCCAGCGCCTCATCGTCCTAGAGGAAACTCCCAGCTTTTTTGCCGCCTCACTTGCCGAAAGGATAGGTTTTTCGGTAGAGATTGGCAGTCTGGACCCCTCCTTGAGGGCTTTTAGGTCCTCCAGATCACTAAGGGAGTATCTTCTTTGGTTTCCATGGGTTCTTAACGGGGAGATGCGGCCTTGGTTTTCCCAACGGCGCAGGGTCTTGGTAGAGATTCCAAGATATTGAGCAGCTTTTCCTATGGGCAGCAGTTTTTCCATTTAGGCAGTTATTTACGTTGGGCAGCTTTCTTCTGAAACTGTCCAACTTTGTCCAAGATCATTTTTAGCAGAATTGATTACTGATTAGCAATAGGGGGCGTAATTTTTAGCCTTTGCGGGTTTTTCTGAGTTTTTTAAGACAGGATGTGCAGATGCGCTTCTTTTTGCCGTCTACTACTGTAGTGTGTAAATTAACTTTAAACCGCCGCTTAGAGTGGGATTTGGAGTGGGATATTGCGGAGCCAAATTGGCCCCCTTTTCCGCAAAGTTCGCATATTCTTGCCATTTTAGTACTTCCAAACGTGTGCCGGTTGGCGATCTCATTTTAGACCTCTAACCTGTGCTATTCTATTCTACAGGAAGGTTATTTGCAACTTTCTCCCGAGGTTTAGCTTAAATGAATTTTTCCAAAGAAGAAGTACGAGATTTAATAAAAGCGTGGATAGCAATTTCGCTTGCGATATCGATTGCCATTGTTGGGTTTGATGCAGTCCGAACCTTGGGTTTTGCGGTTTTGATCCGCGCTTTTGTGGTCTACGCCTTGACTGTCGGGGTAGCTTTTTTGGCGCACGAGGTTTTTGGGCACAAGTTTTTGGCTCAGCGGCGGGGACTTTTTGCCGAGTTTAAAGCCGATGATCTTTTCCTGATGCTTGCGGTTTTTCTATCTTTCACCGGATTTGTTTTTGTGGCTCCCGGGGCGGTTGTTATTTCCGGGGTTACCCGCATCGACACCTACGGCAAAATCGCTGCGGGCGGTCCGTTAGTTAATATAGTCTTGGCTTCCGTCTTTAGCATTCTTTCAAGAAGCGGTTTTGAGCTTTATCTGCCGCTTTATGCCGGGCAGGGGATTGATCTCATCGCCACAAGCTATCAGATAAACGCTTGGCTGGCTTTGTTCAACCTTCTCCCTTTGGGGGTCTTGGATGGAGCCAAGGTTTTGGCTTGGAATAAAGGCGTTTGGGTTGCTTTAGCCGGAGCTTCGGCGCTCCTTTTCCTTGGGATTATTTGAATTGCTATAATTAAAGCAACCTACCTGGCACGATGGGCTGGAGCGATTCCTGAACAGTACTCCTGCTAGGGACTCCTACATCGTCCGCCTTGATGGCGAGACTGCGGAGACCCACCTTGCTTTAGCGGGATCAGCTCACCAATATTTGCCAACGACCGGGTGGGTTTTCTTTTTGGGTTAATTTCCGTCTAACTGCTCCTCAAGTTGCTTTTCTATATCCTCGGGGTTTAGAGGCTCAATCATTTTCTGCAGCTCGGGGTCGCTTGTGGGATCGACTCCCATCTTCTTTAGAATTATTGCCAAAACTTTTAGGACTTTGGTTATTTCCTGTTCGGAGATTAGGTTTACATGAAGCTCCGTTTCTTCTCGTAGGCTATTGATTCTAGCTTGCCGGTTTTGGGTGATAAGGACGAATAGGGCCAAAATTATGGCCTCAATGGAAACAATCATGATTAGAAGTATATACGGGAAAGGATCAAACGGTTCTATTGCGGGAATTAAGTCTGAGTTTACTGCTACCCAGCCGGCAAAGAAGAGAAGGTTAAAGAGTAAAAACTCAGCGGTCCCAAAAGTGGAGACGATCTTGTCTTCCACTCTCCCAAGCCAAGATCTTTTAGCCTTGGCCTTGGACTCCACGCTTTTTATGGATCGCTTGATCTCTTGGCGCCGGGTGGTTTTGCGCTGTTTCTGATCGGGCATACCAAGGAAGTTTAACAGGTTAGCTGGGTTTGAGTTAAGAGGAGCGTGTTAAAATATAATATCTGGAGTGCGTTCTAGATTTGCCGGCGTAGCTCAGTGGCAGAGCAGCCGCTTTGTAAGCGGCGGGTCGGGGGTTCAAATCCCTCCGCCGGCTCCAGTTTGATAGAATCTGATTTGCTGAGCTGGGGTAGCCAAGTGGCCAACGGCGACACGCTGTAGACGTGTTGGCTTTATGCCTGCGGGGGTTCGAATCCCTCCCCCAGCACCAGCCGAGATAGCTCAGTCGGCAGAGCGCACCCATGGTAAGGGTGAGGTCCCGGGTTCGACCCCCGGTCTCGGCTCCAGAGAATTATTATGGCTAAAAAAGGAAAAAGACCATTTTTAAGCCTCAAGTGCAGCGAATGCGAGAGTCTTAACTACACAACTAAAAAGAGCAAAGTAAACACGCAGGAAGCATTGGAGCTTAAGAAGTTTTGCAAGAGGTGCCGCAAACGCACGCTCCACCGCGAGGTTAAGATAAAATGAGGTCATAGGCCCGTAGGCTAACGGCAAACCGCCCGCCTCCAGAGCGGGATTTGGGGGTTCGAATCCTCCCGGGCCTGCCAGCGAATTTACTCCTGATATTTTCAAAAAGAAGAGGCCAACCTCGTTAAACGAAGTTGACCTTTCGAAAACCCGATTGCTAAGAGAGAGAAAAGAGGTAGCCAAAAGCCGCATAGTTGGCGATTGCGACGACGCTCAGGACCAGAATGATCAAAACGGCAACTCGGAGAAAGAAATTCACGAACACCAGTTTCCCCCTTTCTTTTTTCGGATCAACTGATTTTACCTCGCACTTAAAGGATTATCAAGAGGGAAGGGTAGGAAAGGGATCGGCTGAGAAAGAGCCCTTATTGAGGTTCTTACATCGTCCGCTATGGTCTGCCAGCGAATTTACTCCTGGTATTTCAAGAGAAAAAGAAAAAGACCGCCGAGTGAAACTCAACGGTCGTTAAGGATTTCAAGAATTGTCGACGCGCTTTCCTTCGAAATAGGCCGCATCAAATTTTACTTGCCCGACGCGCTTTCCTTCGAAATAGAAAGTTCCAGCAGGAGAATCACGGAATGTGATATCCGAACCTGACCCAAGATTGTGATGATCAAGAAATTGCTGAATTGCAACCGCAATTTGTTCCTTGGCAGCATCGGTTCGCCCAGCAAACCACTCTACAAAGACATGAACACCGTGGGAAGAATCCAACTTGCCATTCATACGGAGAAGTTGGTATTGCGTGTTCTCAATGTGCACTTCCACCCCCAATATGCTGCACCTTGCAGCCTTAGCGATCTCGAAGTAAAGCTTTCCGCAAGCATCAGAATCCCACTCCATTCGGGAAGGGACATTTCTAATGAACAAACTAGGCATCGAAACTTCTCCTCTCTGCTTTAAATTAACTAATTTTATCCCACAATTATAAAATCATCAAGGATGTGAAATGGTATGTGGATTGGTTGAGTAAGAGTCCTGATAGAGGTTCTC
>JAUXIZ010000015.1 GCA_030620855.1 candidate division WWE3 bacterium | reverse complement strand
TGAGAAAAATTTGGTCGACCCGGAGAAATTGGCCGAAGCTCGCGCTCAAGTTTTGGGAATTCCCTACTCCAGTTTGGTCGGAGTGGAAATCTCTGCCGAAATATTAAACCTTATCCCCCAAGATACGGCCGTCCGCTACATTCTCATACCTTTTGAAAAGACCGATTCTGTTTTGAGAGTTGCAATGTATGATCCTCTTGATCTTCAGGTCATCAGCTTTTTGGAGCGCAGGATTGGATTAAAAGTCGAACCGCATTTGGCGACCGTAGAATCCATCCGCAGCAAGATCGAAACTCAATATAAAAAAACGCTGGGTGAGGAGGTCGTTGCCGCTTTGGAAGAAGCCGGAGTTGGGACGGCATTGGAAATTGAAGAAGCTAAAGATATCGAGCGTGAGCCGGAGACTATCAGGAAATCCCCGGTTGCCGAAATTGTTTCTTCGGTTTTTGCCTATGCAGCCCGAAACCGCGCTTCCGACGTCCACATTGAACCGGCGGAAGAAAAGACCCGAGTCCGCTTTAGAATTGATGGAGTTTTGCAAGAGCGGCTCACGCTGCCAAAGGAAATTCACTCCTCGGTTATCTCAAGGATCAAAATTCTTGCCAGGCTTAAAATTGATGAAAAGCGCGTTCCCCAAGACGGGCGGATTAAGATAAAGGTTGGGGAACGTGAAGTTGACCTTAGGGTTGCCACCATGCCTACTTCCCTAGGGGAAAAAGTTGCCATAAGGCTTTTGGAGGAAACCGCGGAGATCCCCACGCTGCAGGACCTTGGAGTGCGGGGGATATCGCTAAAGCGGCTTGAGGAGGTCATGCGCCGGCCAAACGGAATCGTCTTGGTGACCGGACCGACCGGATCCGGTAAAACCTTGACTTTGGCTTCCATTCTCTCCAAAGTCAACAGCCCCCGTCTTAATATTGTAACCATCGAGGACCCGGTTGAGGTCCGAATCCCCGGGATTAACCAGACCCAGATTAACTCGGCTGCCGGTTTAACCTTTTCGAAGGGACTTCGAGCATTTTTGCGGCAGGACCCGAACATCATTATGGTTGGCGAGGTGAGAGACAGCGAAACGGCGGAGTTGGCAGTCCACGCGGCCTTAACCGGACATTTGGTATTTTCGACCCTTCACACCAACTCGGCGTCCGGGGCACTCCCTCGGCTTCTTGACATGAAGGTCGAACCTTTCCTTTTGACCTCGACCGTCGCGGCCGTCGAAGCACAGCGCTTGGTGAGGAAAGTTTGCTCTGAATGTAAAAGGGAGGTGGAAGCTCCGGAAAAGGTCGCCAATCAAATAAAAGATACGCTCGGCTCTCTTTACGAAAAAACTCCCAAGACCAATAAAAAAGGTAAACTTGTCCTAGTTGAAGGCGGATCCAAAGGCAAGGAATGCAAAGAATGCAGCGGATCAGGTTATTCCGGCCGGACCGGCATTTTTGAGGTTTTGATGATGTCGGCCACCATTTCACGGCTTGTTTTGGAAAAGCGCCCTACTCAGGAGATTGAAAAGCAAGCCGTAAAAGAAGGTATGATTACCCTGGTGCAGGACGGCTTTATGAAGGCCCTTGAGGGAGTCACGACTGTTAAGGAGGTTCTGCGGGTAGCGGAGGAATAAAATGGTAGAAGCTGGAGGAATAAGAGCACTTCTTAAAAAGACAATCGAGCTTGGCGCTTCGGATTTGCATATTACGGTTGGCGCCCCGCCGGTATTTCGGATAAAGGGTGATCTGGCCCCGATGACCAACACCCAGATTTTGGGGCCGGATGACGCTGAGAAGCTTATTTTTGAGCTTGTATCCGAAGATCAAAAAGATCTTCTTTTAACCCAAAAGGAGATCGATTTTTCCTTCGCTTACGGCGAGGAGGCCCGCTTTAGGGTCAATGCCTTCCACCAGCGGGGCTATTTGGCCGCTGCTTTGCGCCGGATCCCGCTTAAGATTCCAACCATTGAAGAACTTAATCTCCCAACGATGATTTCTGAATTTTGCAACCTTCCCCAGGGGTTTATTTTGGTTACCGGACCAACCGGGCACGGCAAATCCACCACGATTGCCGCGATGATCCAAAGGATTAACGAGACCCGCCCCGTCCATGTAGTCACGATTGAAGATCCGATTGAGTACATTTATCCCCATAAAAAGGCGCTCGTGGACCAGCGGGAGATGCACCTTGACACCTACTCCTGGGAGGTGGCGCTGCGCAGCGCTCTTCGGGAAGATCCGGATGTGGTAATGATCGGCGAGATGCGCGATTATGAAACTATCGCCGCGGCGATTACGATTGCGGAAACCGGACACTTGGTCTTTGCAACCCTTCACACCAACTCCGCTTCCCAAACGATCGACCGGGTAATTGACGCCTTTCCCGAGATGCAGCAACACCAAGTGAGGTCGCAGCTTTCCTCGATTTTAGAGGGTGTTTTAGCCCAGCGGCTGGTCCCCTCGATAAGCGGCGGATTGATTCCGGCGGTTGAGATCATGCTTCCCTCCCCGGCGATTCGATCGGTAATCCGGGAGGGTAAAACCCACCAGCTTGACAACGTCATCTCGACCTCTTTCGATCAAGGCATGATTTCGCTGGAACGTGCTTTGGCTCAGCTTGTAAACGAAGGCAAGGTCGCTGCAGATGTAGCCAAAGCATACTCCATAAAGCCGGAAGAACTGACCCGGCTTATTAAAAAGGAATAATGCCGATATATAACTACGTTGTTAAAGATCCCCAAGGCAAGACGGTTATGGGAACGGTGGAGTCTCCGGACCAAGCTACCGCAAGCTCCATCTTGAGAGAGCGAAAGTATGTTGTAATTTCAGTAGTCCCTAAGAAAAAGGCCGGTCCTTTTGAGAAGTTTTTGGAACATTTTCGAGGCGTGTCTCTGGGCGAAAAGACCGTCTTTGCCCGGCAGCTCGCCACCATGATTTCCTCAGGACTTCCGCTAACTAATGCGTTGGAAATATTAAGAGTTGGGGCGGAGAGCGAGAAGATGGAAGCCGTTTTGGGAGAGATGATTGGAGATGTGGAAGGCGGGATGGCACTCTCTAAAGCGTTGGTAAAACACCCGGAAGTTTTTAGCAAAATAACCGTCGCATTGGTTGAGGCAGGCGAGGCCTCGGGCAAGCTTGACAGCCTTTTAACGCAGCTTGCCGACAACATGGAAAAGGAGCAGGACTTCCAGTCTAAAACTCGGGGAGCGCTTATTTATCCGGCCGTGATTGCGGTTGCGATGGTGGGCGTTTTTATCATTATGATGATCTTTGTGGTCCCCCGCTTAACGGATCTTTACGTCGATATCGGAGCCGAGCTTCCTCTTCCGACTCGAGTATTAATTGCAATCTCCGATCTTTTGACTAAAGGGTGGTGGGCTTTACTGATCTTTTTTGGGGCTTTTGGCTATGGAGGGTTTCGCTATGCGCAGACCGAAAAAGGTCGGTACAAAATTGCCCAGATTGCCTTCCAATTTCCTATTTTTGGGAAGCTCACCAAAGAATCGGAGCAGGCCAGGTTTGCCAGAACTTTGGGGCTTTTGATAGGGGCCGGCGTTCCGATTACTCAAGCGCTGGAGATCTCCGCCTCCGCCGTTAATAATGTTTTATATAAGGATGCCATCCTCGAAGCCGAGAAACAGGTCGAAAAAGGAGTCCCGCTATCCGTACCGATTCGCAAGGACCCCAACTTTGATCCGCTGCTTTCTCAAATGATTGCGGTTGGGGAAGAAACCGGAAAGATGGATGAGGTTTTAATTAAAGTTGCCGAGTTTTTTGAATCGCAGGCGGCCGGGATGGTAAAGAACTTATCGACCGCTTTGGAGCCGATTATTTTGATAGCATTGGGATTAATGGTCGGGCTTTTGGTCCTCGCAATCATCAGCCCCATCTACAATCTGACTACACAGTTTTGATCTGTCCGAGAGGAGGTGAATGTATTGTTAAAAAAAGGATTTACATTAATTGAGCTTCTTATTGTTATAACGATTATTGGTATTTTGGCAGTCGCTATTCTTTCGGCTATTAATCCAATTGAACAGATTCGCCGCGCTACCGACCGGGGAAAGGACTCGGACGCCGCCGAACTTCTGAATGCCTTCGAGCGCTACTACACCGGGTTTTTCGAGTTCCCTTGGGATGCGCTTGGCCAGTCCGATCCGGATGAAACTCTAGTTTCTTCTGCCAACGGGCAAGCGTGGATTGACGAGCTGATTTTAAAAGGTGAGGTAAAGAGCCAGTTTAAGGGCCGAGATAGCTGGACTGACATATACACTACTCAGTCAGGCACGGTTGCAAACCTCTGCTTCGATCCGGAGTCCTCGACCGTCCAAGAGCAGGCGGATAATGATGGCCGAAATAAAGACGGGACAACCGGTTGCGTTGCAAACTGCTACCTCTGTGTCCCTAGATGACGAGCCTGGCTAAAACCGGCTTTAGCGTTTTTGGTTTTGTTATTTCTTTGGGTTTAGTTTTTATTCTTATCGCGGTTTCTCTATGGGCATGGAACCCGCTTGAGCGGATTAGGCAATCCCGAGACGGACAACGAATTGCCAATCTTGACTTAATCAAAAACGCAATTGATGAGACCGTATCGGAGGAAACACCCTTGGCGAGTACTTTTGGGGTCCCCTCCTCGACAGTTGGGGTTGAGGTGAGCGCAAGTCCGGACGGCTCAGGCTGGGTCCCGATGGATTTGTCCAGCCATTTTGAGGAACTCCCTGACGACCCCGAAAATGGCCGGACTTTTGAAGATATTTTGGGAAGCAAGGTTTTGGGCGAATATCAGTTCGTATCGGACGGAAAGTTTTACATTCTAAGAACGCACCTAGAGGCGGAGATTAACTTGGAAAGATATGCGCAAGATGGCAACGACAACAGTTGGTATGAGGTTGGCAGTGCGCCCGGGATGTCTACTTATTTTGGTCTATAAGAGCGATGACTATTAACTACTTGCTACTCGCAACTATGCTCTATTTCTTACTTGGAACTGCTGTCGGTTCCTTCCTTGACGTTTGGGCGAGGCGAATTCTTCGCGGTGAGTCCCCCACAGGACGCTCAAAATGTGAAGACTGCGGGCATGTCTTATCTGCCTCTGACCTTATACCTCTTCTATCTTTTTTGTTTTTGCGGGGGCGCTGCCGTTATTGCAGGAAACCCTTAAGCTGGCAGTACCCGATTGTGGAGGTCGGAACCGGGATCGTATTTGCTTCATTGGCTTTTAAGTTTGGCGTTTTGGGGATCAATTTCAAGCTTTTGGCTTTTGTTCCTCTTTTGGTCGCGGTATCCGCGCTTATCGCCGCTTTTATTACAGACATTTTGGAGCAAGTGATCGCGGATAAGTTCCTTTTCGTTGGGGCAGGGGCGGCATTTCTTTATCGGGCAACATTTTACTTAACCAACTTTGACTCGAACGGTTTTAATTTAGGTCTTGATATTTTAGGGGCGCTGGGAGTGTTTGCTCTTTTCCAGCTTATTCGTTGGGCGACAAAAAAGCGAGGGATGGGAGACGGGGATCCGCCGCTTGGTTTTGCGGCCGGACTTTTGGTTGGCTTTCCACTCGTTTTAGTCCAGATATTCTTAACCTTTACGCTTGGTGGTTTGGTGGCAGCGGTTCTTTTGGTTTTAAAGAAAAAGCACCTTAAAGACAAAGTTGCGTTTGGCCCTTTTTTGATAATCGCCGCTTTTGCCACACTTCTTTTTGGAGAATATATTTTGGATTGGTATCTTACTCTTCTGAGCTTCTAGAAAAAGGTTCCCGCTTTTTGCTAACATCCATTTAGTTATGAAAAGAGGCTTCACTTTAATTGAACTTCTGGTCGTTATCACCATCATAGGGCTTTTGGCCTCCGTTGGTATGGCCTCCTACACCAGGGCTCAGGCCCGGGCCCGCGACGCAAAGCGCCAAAGCGATTTTTCCTCGCTAAGGAACGCTTTAGAGATTTACTACGCGGAAAACAACTCTTATGTGGCAAGCGGATCTTGGGCCGACGTCGAAACTGCCCTATCTTCCCTTACTCCCACCTACATTAAGATTTTACCTTCAGATCCGGGCGGTAGCGGGGTGACTTACCACTACCGATCCTTTGACAGCGACCAAACATATTGCGTGGCCGCTTACTTGGAGGCCGCTTCGGCAACGTCAAACGCCTGCAAGAGATTGGATGGCAGCGACATTACCCTCGAGAGCGGTTACAACTACGGGACAGGTAATCCCTAACCATAATTAGTAACGATTTTTCCAAAATATAAAATGGTAAATGTTAAAAAAGTGTCTTGGGTTCTTTTGTACTTGACAGCATTTATACCAGCGGGCTTTTCCTTCTATTATCTTTCAGAAAAAAATTTGCTTTCAGCTCTTGTCGCTTTTTCAATTTCAATGTTAATTTACACCCTGCTTATTATTAAAGACTTAAGATTCTTAAGTTCAATATCATTTTTTACCCTGTTTTTTATGTCTTTAACAGCATTTGGTATTGCTGGAAATAAAGCCGACGTCATTTTTTCCAGCGCCTTTGATGAAAAAGCTTTCATGTTAATAATGTTATCTTCCTTACCTTTTTTTCTAATTAACTCTTTTTATTGGTTAAAAACAAAACAAGGGGTTAAAAAACTAATGTCTCTGGTTTGTATTTTCCTAGTTGTTCTAATGTTAGTCATCTTTGGAACAGGTTCACCAGCGTATTACCAAAACTTTATTTATACGCGAGTTCACATATTAATACTTTCGATATTCGGTATTTTCTTAATTATTAAAAAGAAAAAGATTTTAGGGATTTTGGGCATATTTCTATCAATAGGAATATTACTTCTAAGCGCAGATATGTTTGCAAACAAGACCTATACACTCGAGGATACGGAACAAAAAGAAATAATTGCGTATATTGACCCCTTAGCGAAAGAAATGTTTGGCTATTACAACAAAAAAGATTATGACAATTTTTGTAAATATTGTGGAGCTGTTTTAAATAATATGTTGATCCACAATCCTATAAAGAACACTAGAGATGTGCTTGGTCCATATGTTTACTTCAACGAACCAAGCAATGTTATTCGTAAGGGTGGCCGTTTTTATGTGGAATATCCGGTGCAATTCCAAAATGTAGAAGGCCTGACGTATTTAACTTTTGTAATAGAAGATATTTCTTCTGACCCAAGTATCTATGGTTTTGCATTTTCCGACGAACAGGGAGAATAATCGGTAATCCTTTCTTTTCTATATAATGTACTTGGCTGCTATCTATGAACTACCAACGACGAACCAAAAACGGTTTCACCTTAATTGAACTTCTCGTTGTTATTACAATCATGGCTGTAATAACTGCGGTTTCGGCAGCGGCTTTCAATTCCTACTCTCGAACCCAAACCCTCTCTCAATCCGCAAAGACTTTGGAAACCACCTTGAAAGAGGCCCAAAATAGAGTACTTTCTTCAGTTGGCGGGCTAAACTGGGGTGTGCATATTGTGCCTGGAACCAACACCTTAGAGCTTTTCTCCACTCCTTCGGTGGCCTACACCGACCCGGCTGTTGCAAGGTTCACGCGGGATATTTCCTCTGAGGTAGAGTTTTTTGACCCGTTGGGTCAGCTTCCTGCGGGTTCTAATGTTAATGCTCTTTTTGTTCTTCCTCATGGGGCAGTGGGGTTTTTGAATGACGCTGGATCAATCTGCATCGGCGGATCCGATGATTTTGACTGCTCGCCGGATTTGGGTATCGACTGCGTTATTGTTGGGGTGCGCTTGCAGGGCATCGCTCAAGCTCGCTATCTTAAAGTAAATGAGCGAAGCATTTTTGAAGATGATGATGGAACATCGTGCCCGTAGCAAAATGAAAAAAGGACAGTCTTTAGTCGAGGCGATCGTGGCTTTGGGGATTTCAATTATAATTATTACCGGCCTTGTTATTTTGGCGGTCGGGGCCGTCCGCACCGCTACTTTAACCAGGAATCGGTCTTTGGCCGTACAGTATGCGCAAGAAGGTATTGAGGCGCTCCGTTCAATCCGCGACCGGGATTATTCTCTTCTTCCTACATCAGGGGGTCCATATCAAGTTGTGTGGACCGGATCTGAGTGGGACACGGTGGCCGGGACGGAATCGCTCGGATTGCTTACCAGAAGCTTTAGTGTTTCCGAGCCAACAAGCGGCAAGCTGCAGTTTAACCTTATTGTGTCTTGGTCGGATTCCGGAGGAAGCCACAACGTTGATCTTACGACCTTCCTCGCTGATTGGCAATGAGAAAATCATCCACTATTAATCACTCACCATTAACCAGCGTAAAGTTGGGCTTCACGCTCATTGAACTTCTGGTTGTTGTTGGATTAATCGGTATTATCGGCGCAATCGCTGTCGATATTTTTGGAAACGTCACCCGCTCCTACAACAAGGCCAGCATTATTGCCGAGGTTGAGCAAAACGGAAACACCGTTTTGTCTCAGATGACCGGGGAAATAAGAAACGCTCGCTCGATCGTTAACTTCTCAGCCACAAACTTGTCCATCATCAGCTCCACCGGACAGTCCGTTTCTTACTCTTTCGTCGCCCCAACCCCAACCGACAACGGATACGTCGCAAGGAACACCATTTCTCTAACCGATAATGCATTTACATCTGGAGTAAACGTCACTAGTTTAACTTTTTCAGTTTCGACCGCGGATCCTCCGGTTGTTGCGATTACGATATCTTTAAGCCAGCCGCTGGGGGCGGGTAGCCGGATAGACTTTCAGGCCGGGACAACTCTGCAAACTTCTGTTTCTTTGAGAATTTATGAGTAATTTAGGACGCAATTTTCAATCGCTAGCAAATAAACTGCGTTTTTTGTAATATGAAAATGATGAGAAAAATTATCAAAAACCAAGTTACCAAGTCTGGACAGGCGCTAATTATAATTCTTCTTGTTATGGCGATTTCCCTAACGCTTGGGGTTTCCGTTGCGTCCCGCTCTATTTCCACGCTTCGCCAAATCTCGTTTTCGGCCCAGTCCGCTAAAGCTTTGGCTTTTGCAGAGGCCGGGGCGGAGGAGGCTTTAAAATGCTTGAGTGATGGAAGTTGCTCCGCCCCCTATGATCCGGCCGCAGCTGATATAACCGGCGACGGCAACAACGACTTTAACTACCAAGTGAGTGTTTTAGGACAAGCGTCTATCTTTAACGATCTTCCTCCAATCGATCGAGACAACACTATTGAGATGAATTTGGTCACCTATCCCAGGGATACGCAGATAAGTATCTATTTTGTAGACCGGGCAAGCTCCGATCAGTTGGCGGCAAATCCAGGGCTTGAGGTTAGCTTGATTTACTGTGATGACGATGGTCCAACCTGCACGACCGGCAACTACAAACTACAAAGGAACGCCTATGATACGGATTCGGCAAGAGCAAACGGCATTCCAAAACTTACGCTTGGCAGTTACAGCGTTGGCGGGACAACCTACGGTTACAGGGTTACTGCTACTCCTCCAGGTGGAAAATATCCAACTGTGTTGCGTCTTCGCCTGCTCTACGCAACAGAGCCCATTTCTATAGCAACCGAAGCTGCAGGTGGGGCGATTTTCCCTACCCAAGGAGCAAAGATCGAATCAACAGGGTTCTCCGGGCAGGTCAAAAGAAAAGTTGAGATTGTGAGGATCAATCCTGCGCTATCGGAGCTTTTCGACTTTGCGATCTTCTCCGGTTCCGATTCCTCTCCCCTTTCGCGCTAAGCACTAGATGGAAGATAAAGTTCCCGCAAGAAAAGAAATAAAGGTTGGACAACGAGTTTGGGCTGTGGAGAAAAGAAATTACACCACAAGCGAGCTGACCGAGGGTGTTGTTAAAAAAATCCTCACAAGCAAACCATTTCACTCCCGTGGGATAAAGGTAATGTTTGAAGACGGAACCGTCGCTCGCGTTCAACAGCTCACTCCCCCGGAAAAAGAGACTGTCCACACCATTCAAGGTGATCTTCCCGGTGAGGAAGACTTACTTTAATCTTCGTGAATTGTTTTAACCCAAGTCCTCTGATATACTATAGGGTAAGAAACTTAAAACTCAAAAACCCTTGAAAGGAGGGAATGAAATGCGTAAGTTTTTTATAGTTCTTGCCGTTATGGTTGGATTGGTGGTATCCGGTTGCGTTGGAAACTTAGCGCAGCCAACCGAGGTTGCTGCTTCCCCTACGGAAGCTTCGTCTCCGGTTGCACCAACATCTATGCCGACCATGGTTCCAACCTCAACGTTGGAGCCGACCGCAGTTCCGACCGAGGTTCCCACCGAGGTACCGCAGCTGGCTGCCCCACCGATGGTAGTGACGTCTCTCCTTCTGGATGCGGGAGAGGCTCTCAAGCTAATAACCCAAGACTGCAAACCGTTGGAGAACATTACTCCAGAGAACTTAGGAGAGCAGCGGGACTTTGTTGAGGATTACCAGGATGAGCTCCTGCGCTACATTCTTGAACCAGGGGCACTCTTCGATCAATTCCGGCCTACCTACTTCTTTGGAGAAGGCAAAAGCTGCGTAATAGCCGTTTACAACCCTGCTGGGGGTACGGGATTGCTGGTCCCCAACAGTGTGTTGGTCTATGAAACCGTGGAAGGGGAGATTCGAGTCATCTACACCAACCCGCGTGTTGATTTACCCTTCCCAAGCGTAACTGCGTAAAAAAGAAACGAGCCGATTTGCTCACTAGAGTAGATCGGCTTTTCTTTTTGTTTCCTTT
>JAUXIZ010000026.1 GCA_030620855.1 candidate division WWE3 bacterium | reverse complement strand
GGTGAAACTTCTGTAGATTCCGGCCAAACTTTAGAAGTTAATGCCAATATCCCTTACGCGCTTGATGAAGATGGGCTATTTGGATATGCTTTTGTATCTTTGACTAATGGAGACGAGGTCGAAGAGTGTCCGGAAGAATTGGGCGGTATGGTAACTCTTGGCCCGGGGGAGAACATCACCTGTGTTATTACCAACGACGATATCCAGCCCACTCTGACTGTGGTGAAGACAGTTGTCAACGACGGACTCGGGGCGGATAATCCGCTGTCCTCAAACGACTTCACGATGAATGTTTCCGGATTGAACGTTTCGATCCCTTCCGTCCCGGGGAGCGACGCGCCTGGGGTGACCATAACTCTGGACGCCGGTGAATTCAATGTGACCGAGGACGGCTCACCTCTATACTCCACCACTTTTGTGGGGGATTGTGAAGGAGAGATTTTGGTAGGTGAGGAGAAAACCTGTTTGGTTATCAACGACGACGGGGACGTTCTGGGCGAGGAGACCGTAAATGATCCAGACGAAGAGGGAGAGGTTTTGGGAGTCGTGCTCCCGGAAACTGGTTCCGATCCTTTCCGACTCACCCTCGCCGCTTCTGCGCTTATGATTGGAATAATCCTACGCCGCAAATCCACTCGCTTGGCTAAGCAAAAAGCTTAAATCGTTTTCATAATCGGTTAAGATATATTCAATATGCCTATTAAGGTTGGTGCTCATGTTTCCATCGCTAAACGCTTGGATTATGCTATTGACCGGGCGGTGAATATTGGAGCAGATTGCATTCAGATTTTTGGTTCTTCTCCCCAGTCGTGGCAGCCATTCCTTTTCCCTTTGGAACAGGTTGATGAGTTTGAGGAAAAGAGAGAAAAAGCGGGTATTGATCCCGTGTTTTTGCACTCTATTTATCTGATAAATTTAGCGTCCAAAAACCCTTACATTTTGGGCAATTCCATTGGATCTTTGGTCCAGTACTTAAAGTTTGGCAAGGCAATTAATGCGGAGGGTGCGGTTTTCCATATTGGTTCTCATAAAGGACGAGGTTTTGAGAAGGTAGCAGAACAGGTTGTTGAGGCGATGAACCAGATTCTTCTTAGAACCAAAGGATGCGGCAAACTTATTATCGAAAACAGCGCTGGAGCAGGCGGAGTTATCGGATCTTCCTTTAAAGAAATAGGCCTCATCGTTAAAGCTCTAAACAGCCCGCGTATTGCTGTTTGTTTAGATACTGCCCACGCGTTTGAGTTCGGTTATGACATTAGAACTAAAAAAGGATTGGATGATGCCATGAAGGAGTTTGACCGGGAAATCGGGTTGGAAAAGTTGGTTTTGATTCATGCCAACGACAGCAAAACCGCTCGGAGCTCAAACCGCGACCGCCACGAAAATATCGGCAAAGGAAAGATCGGGTTGGAGGGGTTCAGAGGCATTGTTAGCCATCCCGATTTGCGTGATCTTCCTTTTATTATCGAAACCCCGCCTGGATCGGATAAAGACGATATTGAAACTTTGCGCTCTCTAAGCGTTCACTGATAGAATCAATCTGATGACTCACCACAATGTAATCCGCGCCGCTTCAGAAACAGCTTTTTGGACAAAGTCGCTTCTTTATCTACCCTATTTTTGGTATGTAGAAGCGACAAGGACTTTTTTGCGCACTTTGCCTCGAGTCGTGATCTATTTGGACCAATGGACGGCAACATCTCTTATGGTGCGTCTATTTTTTGTACCGCTTTTTGGTGATTATTCTTTCTTTGGCAGAATCTTTGGCTTCCCGTTTAGACTGATTCGCATTCTTGCGGGAGCGGTTGCGGTTTTATTTGGTATCATCAGCTTTTTAGCCATTTTTGCAGCTTGGCTTGTTGCGCCTTTCTGGATCTTTCTGGAAAAACCGGCTCTTGCCTTAGTACTTCTTGCAGTCGGGTTTGTGGCGGCGTTTTACTCCCGGCTGGGCCGCCCCCACCGGAAAGTAAGGAGCCCTTGGGAGGACGGTTTTTACACCGCGGATTTTGCCGAGGAGGGGGCAAGGGAGTTTGCAAGGAAAGCAAAAAGTCCTTCTGATTTGTTTAAGCTTTGCGCCAAAAAGGGAAAAGGCAAAGATTTCCTAACAAAACTTGGCAAAACTAAAATTCCTGCGGCTAAGCTAAAGGGGCTTCAGCTTACGGATATTTATCAAACCTCTTACGAGTTGGCCCATCAGCTTGGGTTTGAATCTGTAGGTATTTCGCACTTTTTGGCCGCTCTCTTTCGCCTTAGCGGAGTGCGCGGGGAGGACGCTTACCAGGTTCTCCTTTGGGAAAAACATCTGCAGGATTGGTTCCACGTTCCATTTATTTGGGAGAAAGATTACGAGGTTGGTTCAATTGGTGGAGTTAACCGTGGTTGGACTGGCACAGTTACCCGCACTTTGGATACTTACTCGATCGATCTGACTTTGGAGGCTGTTAAAGGACATCTTAGGTTTATGATCGGCAAGGAGAAGCCCGTTTCCGAGGTCGCCCGAGTTCTTGGGCGGGAGAGGAAAGCGAACGTTCTTTTAGTAGGTCCTCCCGGCTCTGGCAAAACCTCTCTTGTTGAAGGTATTGCTCAGGAGGTTATTAGGGGAGCCAGATTCGAATCCTTGCGTGGCAAGAGAGTTATCCAGCTTGACATTGGTTCTCTTGTGGCCGGAACTGCGACCGAGGGAGAGTTGGGTGAGCGTTTGCAGAATATTATTAAGGACATAGAGGTTTCTCGCGGGATTGTGCTTTTTATTGATGAGGTCCACAACCTCGTTCTTTCTGGATCGGAGGCAGAGACAGCCTTTGTTTTTAACTCTCTGAGACCGCACCTTGAAACAGGTAAGTTTCAGCTTCTTGGTGCAACTTCGTGGGAAAACTACCGCAAGTACTTGGCACCAAACGAAGCTTTTGCCCAAGTTTTTGAGCTAGTTGAGGTTCCTGCGGCAACGAAAGAAGAGAGTGTGGAGATCTTGGAGTACGAGGCTCTGGCTCTTGAGCGTATTAACAAGAAAGTTAAGGTATCTTTTCCGGCAATAAGGGCAGCGGTGGATATGTCGGACCGGCTTATTTACGAGCGTGTTTTGCCTGATAAAGCCATTGATCTTTTGGAGGAGGCGGTTTTGGCAAAACAAGCCGCGCGCGGGGGAGTGGTTGGTGAGGAAGATATTGCAGTCCTAGTTGCTGAGAAAACAAAAATTCCGGTAACACGTATTACTAAGCAGGAGGCAAAAGAGCTTTTGAATTTGGAGGAAAAGGTTCACGAGGGACTGATCAATCAGGAGGAAGCAGTTGTCGGTGTGTCGGATGCGCTCAGGCGGGCACGGGCTGGGCTCCGCGAGGAAGAGAAGCCGATCGCCACCTTTCTCTTCGTTGGACCTACCGGGGTAGGGAAGACGGAGCTTTCCAAAGTTTTGGCAAAAATTTATTTCGGCGGAAAAGATGCTTTGATTCGGATTGATATGAGCGAGTTTGCCGATGTCAAAAATATCTACCGTCTTATCGGGGCACCCCCCGGATCGGAAACTCAAGAACCCGGCCAGCTAACGGAGGCCGTTCGCCAGAGGCCGTTTTCGCTTGTTCTTTTGGACGAGTTTGAGAAGGCGCACCCCCAGATTTGGAACCTGTTTCTGCAGGTTTTTGACGATGGACGTCTTACCGACGGGCAAGGGGAAACCGTGGACTTTACTAACACTATTATTATCACCACCTCAAACGCCGGGACCAAATATATCCAAGATCAGATAAAGGCTGGCCGTGGCGTGGACGAGTTTAAGGAGGAGTTTTTGGAGAAACAGCTTCGCGCCAGCTTCCCGCCTGAGCTTTTGAACCGGTTTGACGGCGTTATGATCTTTAAGCCTTTGACTCATGAGAACCTGGTTAAGATTGTAGGACTCAAATTAAAGGGTTTAGAAGAAGATTTGGCCGCCAAGAATATTAAGCTTACGGCAACCGAAGATTTTATGGCAGAAATTGCTCGCTTGGGATATGCTCCCCAATGGGGTGCGAGGCCATTAACTCGGGTTATGCAGGATCGAGTTGAGGCGGTTTTGGCCAAAAAGATTCTTGCTGGAGCGATTAAAGAGGGAGATACCGTAACTCTTGATTTAAGCTTCCTCAGGCAGTAACCTTTTAAAGTTGCATTATGGCTGAACTATCAAAACGCCTAAAACAAATAAAAGAAACTATTGATTTTGAGGAGAAGAAAAAGGACCTCCGCGAGCTTGAGGCCGAGGCGGCCCAGCCGGATTTTTGGAAGGATAAAGTTCGTGCTCAGGAGGTTATGCGCGAGATTTCCGATCTCAAGCAGGAAATTGACGAGGTCGAGACTGCAGGGCTTGCAATCGAAACCGGCGACGAGGCCGAGGCAAGAAAGCTTTTGGCCAAGCTTGAACTTAGAACTTATCTCTCTGATCCGTACGATGGAAACGACGCCATTTTGTCTGTCCACTCCGGACAAGGCGGAACGGAAGCCCAGGACTGGGTTTCTATGCTGGTCCGCATGTACCAAAGGTACGCGCAAAGCCGCGGCTGGAAGGTTAAAGTTTTGGAGCAAAGCCCGGGGGAGGAGGCGGGATTTAAGTCCTTCACCTTTGAGATCCAAGGGACTTACGCTTTTGGCTACTTAAAGCGTGAGGCCGGAGTACACCGGCTGGTTCGCCAATCTCCCTTTAATGCCCAAAACCTTCGCCAAACCTCCTTTGCGTTGGTTGAGGTTATTCCTGTCTTGGAAGAAGTTCCCGAGGTTGAGTTAAAGGATGAGGACTTGGAAATCGATACCTTCCGCGCTTCCGGACACGGGGGGCAAAACGTCCAAAAGGTGGAAACTGCGGTTCGCATCCGCCACAAGCCAACCGGCATAGTTGTCGCCTCCCAGGCCGAGCGCTACCAGGCCAGGAACAAGGAGATAGCGCTCAAGCTTTTAAAATCCAAGCTCTACGTCCGACAGGAGGAGGAGCGGAGGAAAAAGGAAGCCAAGCTTAGGGGCGAGTACTTGACTCCTGGTTGGGGCAACCAGATCCGCTCTTACGTTTTGCACCCCTATAAGCAAGTTAAGGACTTAAGAACTGATTTTGAGTCCAAAGATCCGGATGCGGTTTTAGACGGGGAATTGGAGGGTTTTATTGAGGCGGAGCTGAAGGCCGAGATTATTTAGTGCTAAAATTTTGTGATGCCTGAAACAAAGAAGCAGACAAAATCAAATACTCGCGTAGATAAGCTGCTTAAGTCATACGCTCAGGCGGAAGAAAGATTTTCCCAAGTTTCCAAGAGAAAGCTTGTACTTGTAATAGTTGCCTTATCGGTGGTTTTTGTGGCAATCGGCATACTTGTTGGGGTTTTACTTTCTCCCAGGTCCGCCGACTACAGCGCCGATACAACCACCTCTGGGGATGAGCTTGCTTCCTACTCAGGTGTTGTGAGGAGTTTTGAGGAGGAGCAAAATGGGGCCAGCCACTACTTGGAGCGCGATAGTGAGGAACAGGTTTTGCTTAGGAGTTCTAAGATTGATCTTTCCTTTTTCGAAAACTCCGCCGTTACCGTTGAAGGTGTTGCTATAGAATCTGCCGGTGGAGAGAGCGCTATACTTTTTGTCAGTAAGATAAGGATCAAATGATCCACTTTAGAGAAGTCAGCAAACATTATCCGGACGGAACTATCGCTTTGGACAAAGTTTCCTTTTCCGTTGCGCCGGGGGAGTTTATCTTTGTTGTTGGTCCTTCTGGAGCCGGCAAGACCACGCTAGTCCGGCTTTTAACCCGCGAGGAGCGCCCGACCGAAGGATCGGTGCATTTTGGGGAGCAGGATCTGTCCGTACTTTCCGGCCGCGATCTTTTAAAACACCGCCGGTCGCTTGGGGTAGTCCACCAAGATTACAAGCTTCTTTCTGAAAAAACCGCTTTTGAAAACGTGGCCTTAGCTCTGGAAGTCTTGGGCCGCTCGGATGCGGAAATTAAAGAGATTGTTCCCCACGTTCTGTCTCTGGTGGGTTTGGAAGACCGAGCCGAGCACTTTCCGCATCAACTCTCCGGCGGAGAGCGTCAGAGGCTGGC
>JAUXIZ010000010.1 GCA_030620855.1 candidate division WWE3 bacterium | reverse complement strand
TTTGCTGGGGAGGCAAAAGATATGCGCCGAGCGTTCTATGCTATCAAGCGGATTCTCGGCTAACCGGTCAAGTTGATTACTACTCTCAACTTGACCGAACCCAAGGGTTTCCAAGCCAAGCTTAGAGACCGCTGGGTTCGAAGACCGCTTCGTTCCGACTTTGCCAGAAAGGGGAATAACAAAATGCATTGGCTAGTTTATTTCTACTTGGTTGGGGTTGTCGTCACAGCAGCATTTTTGCTGTGGATTGATGGCGGATTTCCTGAGAGCCGACGGGATTGGGCGTTTTACATCGTTCCCTCCCTCTTCTCTTGGGTTGGCCTGGTTTTTGCCATTGCCTTTGTTCTGTATGTGGTCTCTTCTATAGCTAAGGCCATTGCGGAACCGTTGGCGGTGGGGATTATCGGTGGGTTTCTAGGTCTTCCCTTAAGGAAGTGATCCTTCTCCCGGTTACGCGCTTTCGGGTTATCAAAAAGCGCTGTTCTCCTAAGCCCGTCTCGCAAGAGATGAGCTTAGGAGAGTCAATCACACCGTGTGGTTGGCCACTAACGAAGAAAGGTATGTCATGGAAACTTGGATGATAGTCTTGATCGTAGTCCTTACGCTTGGTATCTGGCTTGGCTTTCCATTTGCGATTGGTCTGAGCCGGACTCCGAGTGAGCACAAGAAAGCTCGGCCATCTGTATACGACCCAACCCTGTTTGGTATTGCAGGCGGTCTGTGGCTTTTCGTCGAGCTTGGTCAGGAGTTCAGACTCTTCCTACTCAAAGGGAATTGACTCCAATCCAGTTAGCGCTTCTGGCAAAAAAAGCGCTCTTTCCCAAACTCATCTTGGAAAAGGTGGGTTTAGGAGAGGGGTAGAATGGTTTTCGACGAGGTGAGAGGCAGGCCCGGGGGATAACCAACCCAGGAACCTCCCCTTAAAGCTTGTGGGTTTCAAAACCTCAACTTTCGTCTTGGACGCGGGTTCGATCCCCGCCTACTCCACCTAGCAATCCGGTCGTATGAGATCCCTTGGGATCATGGTTAATCCCCATGCGGCGCAAAAGGGAAGGGAACAGGATTCCGAACGCTTGCGTGGGCCTATCTCCTAAGTTGGGTTCGAATCCCAACCGGATTGCATTGCTTTTAAATTTTTAGAAAGGAGGTGGCGCATGGCTACCTATCAAGTGGGAAGGGTTACATTCCTTTCCAAAACGGAACTTCTGGGGAAGATGGAAGACCTGTAGAGCATTATTCGCAGCATGATTGTGAGTACCGCGCGCTCAAGTTTGCCGTTGAGGCAACCGGGCAGCGGTCCGATCTTCTTGCGCGAGTGGAAAAAGCACGTAATAGAGAGAGTATGAGGACCTAAGACGCGAGTCTTGGTAGTCGCTTAAAGCGATTGTTCGATTCCCTCAAGGCCGAGACCAAAAAGCTCCCAAGGATCCAAAGCGAAAGCCGAGGGTGACGGAACTTGAGGTCGGATAACAGAGTACCTGTAAAGGAGGCCTGTCGAGTCGGTTGACTGCTCTCTCGCTCTCCCAAGCCCATCAAGAATGGTGGTTTTGGGAGAGTCCTCTAAATGGGAGACGAGCTTAAGGAGCGCTTCACCTTTAGCGGTGTGTGAGCCGCAGCTTGGGTCAAAGCTGGTGAAGAGGTGGTTCGAGACCCCCGTTCAGTAAAACCGAGGACTTGTAATGGCCTGTGCCAAGATGGAGGCGCCTTTTTTCGGGAAATCCTTCCCTTTTAAGGTAAAAAGAAGGCGTGGGTTCAAGCCCCACCAGGCCATTTCCTTCTTTTCCAGTGCTGGGCAGCGATCTGCCGTGGTTGGTAGGGACCACGGTAGATCGGTGCTTTGCACCAAATATTCTTTAAGGAGGTAAGGGTGTTAATCCCACCACACTTGCAGAACGAGTTCGAGGAAGACTTCGAGGTTTGTGCCGATTGTGCGCATCCTTTTGAGGCCGAGACCCTCGACAAGCAAGGACTGTGCGTCTCTTGCGCGGACCTTGTCCAGGTTGAGGAAGATGGATCTGAAGAAGAAGGTTGGAAAACTTTCACCAGCCCCTACGCGCTCAAGAAAGCGCTGACGGCATGGTGTAAGGCCAACGACTTTTCCCTTCCTGCGGAGTCGTGACATGACTAACGATGAATTTGAGGTCTGTCTCGATTGCGGCGAGCCTTTTGATCTGGGGACTCTCGATGAAGATCAAAGGTGTCCTCGCTGTGTCGACATCTTTGAAATCTTTGGAGAAGAGGAAGTCCTCGAATTCGACTGCTCGTAAAGCACAGGCAGGCGCCTTGATGCACCATCGGCGCCTGCTCTCTCCCAAGTCTGTTTCGTATAAGAAGCAGGTTTAGGAGAGAGACATAATTGCAAGGCGACTTGTGGAAAGGAGAAAAGAGAATGTCCCTCGTGGATATGTTGTTCCAGGGTCCGGTTGGGATAGCAGACCTTAACCATGAGCAGTACGGCGAAGCAGCCGTAATGCGAAGGCAAGGGTTGGTCTTAATAGACGGCGAGGAAATTCGACTAACGGAGAAGGGAATGCTCTCCGTTGTTACCCAGGCCCTCCAATCACTTGAAAGGAAGGGTTTGGTTGTCAATTTCGCCGACGGATCTATGGCCACACCTGAAGGCGAGATGATTGCCAAGGGAAGCGGCCCAACCATGTAGGCAGGTTCATTTTGGACCTGCCTTTTCTTTTTTTAACCTTGTCACTCGTTCCTTTTCTCCTGTATCATAACCCTGATGACCCACAAAGAAATCAGGAAAAAATTTCTAGACTACTTTTCGTCCCATGATCATACCGTTGTACCTTCATCTTCCCTTGTCCCCCCGCCAACCGACGAGTCCGTTCTTCTAACCACAGCTGGTATGCAGCAGTTTAAGCCCCATTTGATGGGGGAATCCAATGCGTTGGAAGATTTCGGAAATGTGCGTTTAGCCTCCATTCAGAAGTGCTTTAGGACATCCGATGTGGAAGAGGTGGGGGACGAAACCCACCATACTTTCTTTGAAATGCTGGGCAACTTTTCCGTTGGAGATTACTTTAAGGATGTTGCTATACCGTTGGCTTGGAACTTTTTGACTAAAGAGGCGGGTCTTGATCCAAGCCGAATGTTTGTAACTATTTTCTCGGGAGAAAAAGGGATTTCCAAAGACAGTGAAGCAAAAAAGATTTGGGAGCAAGAAGTTCCGGGCATTGAAGTGCGAGAGCAAGGGAGCGAGGATAATTTTTGGGGACCGCCGGGTAAAACCGGTCCCTGCGGCCCATCATCCGAAATCCACTACGTCTTGGACGACGGGCGGGAAGTTGAGCTTTGGAACCTGGTTTTTATGGAGTACTACAAAGATGAAGAAGGAAACTTCACAAAACTAAAACAGCAAAATATAGATACCGGCATGGGAATGGAGCGCTTGACGCTGATACTTCAAGGCAAAGATAACGTTTTTGAAACAGACCTTTTTACTCCTCTTTTGGATGAGATCAAAAAAATAGCAGAGGTGGGGGAGGAGTTAGATGAGTCTAGTCTTAGATCGCTCCGCATTATCGCAGACCATGTGCGGGGAGGGGTGTTTTTAACCGGTGACGGGGTAACCCCGCTTAATGTTGGTCGAGGGTATGTGCTAAGGCGCATACTGCGCCGGGCTATTTTGCATGGGCGGCTTTTGGGAATTAATGGCTACTTTTTGTTGGAGCCGGTTCGCAAAGTTATTGAAGTTTATAAAGAGTTTTACCCTAAACTTGGGGAGCGTGAAAAAGAAATCCAGCAGGTTATCGAAGATGAAGAGCAAAAGTTTTCCCGTGCTCTGACTCGAGGTCTTCGCGAGATGGAAAAGATGGGCAAAGATATAGATGCCTTTATGCTTTACGACACCTACGGTTTTCCCTTGGAGCTTACTCAGGAGCTGGCCAAATCCCGCGGGTTTGAGGTAGATGTTGAAGAATTCGAAGTAAAATTAGAAGAACAGCGTAAAAAGGCCCGGGCTGCGGCAAAGCAAAGGGAAGGGGAGAAAGAAGAAATTGCTCCCCAGCACACCTCCGCCCACCTTTTAAATGCCGCCTTAAAGGTTGTTTTGGGGCCTCACGTTCGCCAGTCCGGCCAGCACTTGGAAGCTGATCGGTTCCGTCACGACTTTACTTTTGACAGGAAAGTAACTCCCCAGGAACTTAAAAAAGTCGAAAACCTGGTTAACGAGAAAATAAAGGAGGACTTGCCTGTCAAAAAAATTGCCACTACATATGAGAAAGCCAAGGAGCTTGGAGCGGAGGCGCTCTTTAAAGAAACTTACGTTAAAGCTAAAGATATTACTCTTTATCACGTTGGGGATGTCCCGGGAAGTTCGTTTTCCAAAGAGCTTTGCGGCGGACCTCACGTTACCCATACCGCCGAAATAGGCAAGTTTGAGATAATCAAAGAAGAATCTGCCGGCTCCGGCGTCCGCCGGATTTACGGGCGAGCTCTGTCCAAATGATAAAACTACCTTCGCTAGGGAAAAAAGAAGAGTTTCCGGATCAGTTTTTTGCACTCGATCTAGGAGGCAAGATTTTTAAAGTTTTTGTTTTGGATTACAGCGGCGACTCCGTTTCACCCCTTGGCTCAAGAAAAATTCCCCGGACAGATACTGCAGAAGAAGACCTTAAGGAAGCGGTTGAGGAATTAAAACACGATTTTCCAGAGGCAAAACCGTTAGCGGTTGTTGGGGTTTCCGGCCCCCACACTTTGGCTTTTACGACCGTTGTGAGAAGTTCTACCGACCGAGATGTTGAGGAGCTTGCGGTCCATGCGCGGGGCGCTGCGCTGGAAGATGCGCAAAAGGAATTACGGGAAGGCCTCGGCGAACCAAAGCTTTCCGTAACGGAAATAGAGGCGGAAATTCTTGAGGTCAAAGAGGTAGATAAGCTTGAGGTTTATATCTTTAGCTCTTTTGCCGATGGTTCCTATCTGGGGCAGTTGGCCAACTTGGTCAAAAACGCCGGGCTCTCGCTTTGGGGTTTTAGCTCTTTGACTTTTAACCTGGTTAGCAAGCTTTCTGAAGACGAGGAGCTTAATGCTCTTATATTTGATATAGGCGGTTCAAAGACCGAGATTAGCCTGGCATTTGGCGGACAGCTTATGGACACCAAAAGCTTCTTTTGGGACTTTAAGGAAAACGGGAATCCAACCGCTTTTCTTGATCTTTGGCTCAATGCCGTATCTTCTGCGCTTTCTGCTTTTGAAGGTGTGGAAACCTTCCCTCCTAAAATTTTTCTTACCGGCGGTGCGGCCGCTTTCTCCGGCCTTTTGGAGGTGCTATCTTCTTATCCGTGGTCGAAGGATCATCCCTTTGAGGTGGCGCCGGAAGTTGTGACTTTAGAGGAGGAAAAGTTGCCGCTTTCTCTTGGGCAGGTGGCAAAAAGAGTAAAGGAGGAAGGTAGCGATGAGTAGCTTGTTTGAGCTTTTGGAAAGAATTTTAGCCGAAGAAGGCGATGCGGTAGAAATTGAAGTTCCGGAAGAGAATTTTAATCTCTTAATGCTTCGGACCTTGCAGGAAAAAGCCAAGAAGGAAAAGAAAAAACTGGTTCTCAAACCCACCGGATCAAGAAGCAAAAACCTTATCCAAACTCTAACCGAAGGCGAGGAGGGGGAGGTGGTGGAGGTTAAAGCCAAAAAGAAAGCAAGAAAGATCAACTTTGGCGCTTTGCGAAAGCTTGCTTTCGTCCCGCTTATTCTGGTTGGGTTTCTGATCCTTTTTGGGGGCGGGGCTTATTGGGCTCTTTACTACTTGCCTCGGGCGGAAGTTATTTTGACTCTTAACCCAATCCCGTTTGTTAAAGAAATTTCCGTTTCGGCAGATATTGCAGCAGAAGAAATCGACGCCGAGAAAGGGATAATTCCCGGGACCTTGCATACGGCGACAGAAGAAGGGGAAAAGACTGCTGATGCCACCGGCACTGCGACGGTTGGGGAGAAGGCTAGCGGAACGGTGACTTTTGAGAATTGTACGGATACGTCGAAAACATTTTCGGCAGGGACAGAATTAAAAGTTGAAGGTACAGATCTAAAATACAAGGTTGATAGTGACGTGAACGTTCCTGAGAAGGTAGGTCCGACCTGTGGTACAAAAGGTAGTAGTATTACGGCTACTAGTATAGGGACTGATTACAATAAAGGAGAGGGGACAAATTTTGATTTCATTTCTGGTTTAAATGAGCCTTCCTATGATGCTTACGTGATCTCAGGACAATCTGTCTCCGGTGGCTCCTCCGAGGAAGTTACCATTGTCGCCGCCGGTGATCAATCCAACCTTTTAGAAGATCTTAAAAAAGATCTAGTCAAAGAAGGTAAAAAAACCATTATTGGGGAAGGGGGTTTGGACGAGGTTATCGTAGAAAGGGCGATAAAAAGCGAGGTAACCAAAAAGACTTTTTCCCACGCGGTTGGGGAGCAGACCGACAAGCTTACTCTTAACCTGACCATGAAGTTTACGATTATCACCTACAGCGGTGCCAGCATGCAGGATTTGATAAGCCAAACCATCAGTACCCTGATTCCCGAGGGCTACACGCTTTTCCCGGGGGAGACAAGCGTAGAGCCTCTTGATCCCAAGCTTTCAAAAAATAAACTCAGCTTTCAAGCGAAGGTTTCTTCGGATGTTGTTCCAGAAATTGATACGGAAAAGATAAAAAATGACCTGACAGGCAGAAACCCCGCTTCGGCTCAAGAGTATCTGTCTTCGCTTGGGGAAGTTAACGCTTATGAGATAAAAATATGGCCAAACTTGCCGGAGAGTTTCCAACGGGTACCAAGAAACACGGATAGAATTACCATAACGCTGAAAACGGAGGAGTTATAAAAAAGGACTGAAGGCTACTTTACCAAAAATACTTCGTCCCCTTCGCGGACTCGTTCGTCTACCTTTATCCCAACCTCATCACCTTTTTTGGCCTTGTCGATGTCTTTGTGATCTACTTGCATTGAGCTAATTTCCTGGGTAAAGTCTGTAGTTGCGCCCTTAAAACGGACTTTGTCGCCCGCTTTGAGCTTGCCCCCAAGTTTTATGATTCCGGCGGGGATATGTCCAAAGTAGTGTGTAACTTCGCCGATTGTCTTTTCCAAATTATTCACCTCCTCCTCTTATAGCAACTAAATTTTATCAGAAAGGAAGGTCATCTTTTTCGCCTTTAAAGTCAGCGATATATTTTCTTGCTTCTTCTTTGGCCGGGCAAAGCTCTACAAAATCGCAGTAGTAGCACATCTTGGAGGGATCGGGTTCAAATTCTTCATCCTTCCTTATTGCGTCAATAGTCTCCTTAATTTTTTTAATGGTTTTATCCTCAGTTTCTGGGGTGGGGGTAAAGGTAACAAATTTAGCGTTTTTCGGATAGAAGTAGCTTGCTTTGGCAAGCGGCATTCCCAAAGCGCCCCTGGCAAGAATTGCGTAAACCATAAGTTGGAAGTCGTTTTCTTTCCTCTTTTCTTTTCCGGTTTTGTAATCAATAAGGTGGTAGCCTTCCGTCTCTTTATCTATCCGGTCAATTATTCCGGTTAGCAGCAAACCATCCCCAATATCGACCTTAAAATAGTTTTCTTTCACAAACTCGTCGGCTTTCTTTTTAGGTTTAGGCAGATAGGCGATTTGGGGAGCTAGATTGGTTTTTCCTACAAAACCTTTAAGCATTTTTAATGCTTTCTGGTACTGCTCTCGTTCCGTTTCTATATCAGGGAAACCGCGTTTGGCCCCCCGAGGGCCGCTCCAGCGGGATTTTAAAATTTCCTTTATGGAATCGAGATTACGCTTGTCTTGGGGAAGGTGGAAAAAGTCGGTTAAAACGTCGTGTATGATCCCGCCAAAGATAAGTTCCTTTCTCCTGCCCGCTTCGGTTTGAACCTGTTTTATCCTCTTTTTGTTTTCCCAGTGCGAGGCATAAGGATCAAGGTACTCAAAATAGTATTGTTTGTGGCAGATCGAATCGTAAATGTTTAACGCTGAGTAGGAGTAGTCGTTTCGCTTCTTCATTTCGTTAGATGTTTAAGCGTTTTTAAAACGGCGTCTTTTAGGTTCCCGGCATAGTTGAAGGCGGCCGAGTTTGCGTGGCCTCCGCCACCCATTATTTTAGCCACATTTTCTACGCTGAATCTGCCCTTTGAGCGCATGGACACGCGTATTTGTTTGGGATTTTCTTCTGTAAAAATCGCGGCCGCCTTAATATTGTTAATTGGTAGAAGCAGTTCACTTGCTGCAAATCCGCGAGCCGATGACAGCTCTTCGGAAGTGCATCCCGTCTTTTTGAGATCTTTGTATGAAATTTGAGAGTACGCAATACTTTTTCTAGTTTTCATGTTATTCAAAAGCACCGACCAGATCCGGGGGGTTTTAGGAGACCAGTTCTGGAATGCGTTTTCCACAATCTTTTCCCGGTTCGCCCCGCGCTTTATGAGGTAGGCAGCTTTAGTCAGGGTTTCTGCGGATGTTTTTTTGGTCATAAAACCAATAGTATCGGTATAAATTGCAGTAAGAAGACAGTTTGCCATATCTGGTGTTATGTTCACTTTCCATGCTTGGAAGAGATCCAACAATATCTCCGCCGCCGCCGCCGCGTTTTCGTTTACATAATTTAAATCACCGAATTCACGGTTTGAATCGTGGTGGTCGATGTTTATAAGCAGAAGCTGGGGCGGCAGATCGACCCGCCCGGCTTTGGAATACCTGAACGGATCCCCGTTATCCAACAAGATTATGAGATCAAACTTAGCAAGGTCCATTTTTGCCGGATCCTTGATTTTTATTCTTTTTTCACCAGGAAGGAATGAGAAAGTTTTGTCGACAGGGTCTGCGCTAATAAGAACAACGGTTTTGCGGAGGGATTTGAGGAAGTGGTAGCAGGCCAAGGCCGATCCGACCATGTCTCCATCCGGTCTAAGGTGGAGGGGAATGAGTATTCTGTTTGCCGCCTTTACGGTTTTAAGGATCGTTTTTGGGGAGTCCATTCGTATGCGGATATGATAGCATGCTAGCCGCGAATCCCGCCCTCTTTCGTTAATCCTATAGTTGTAGTATAATGGAGGAAATCTGTGCAGGTTTGTATTGTGTTAGCGATTTCTCAAATCGCGTGCAAGTAGGCGCCTTTGGGTGAATACTTGACAAGCCACATACAATAAAACTTGTACGAAAGGAGGAAAGGGTGGGACATGAAAGTCACGATAGAAACAATACCGAGTCGGCGGTAATTTTGGCTTTGGCGTACCGGGCAGGGCTTGCCAGCCAGGATGAAATCAAATTCACCGTCGAACCGGCCACTCTCGAAGATGACTCTCACAACGGTTTTGATCTTATCTTAAGGCGAAACGGCCGCAAGTTTCACATTGACGCAACGGCAAGTCGAAGGTTTAAAGGAAAAAAGATCACAAGAACCGTCGGTTTTGCCAAAAGTGGAGGGCTTTGGGTTTTTATTCTCCAAGCCGATTGGTCAGATGCCACTTTTGACGTTTGTGCCAGCCCTTGTTTTAACGACGCTTGGAAAGGCCATGTCGAAGGGAAAGACGGACAAGAGATTGCGTTTTCACAGGCGTGTCTCAAACACGGAAACAGCTGCGAGTTTGCTGAGAAGCTGTACGAGTTTTCGAGTCAGATAAACTATAACTTGGCAAACAGTTCAACTCGCGATGCCAAGCACTTCACGATGGAAGTCAATGAGCCTCCGTTCTAATGAATGGAGGCCTTTCTTTTTGTGTACCATTATTATTATGAGAATACTAAGTATAGACTGGGGTGAAAAGAGAATAGGCCTGGCCCTTTCCGAGGGTAGCTTTGCCGAGCCTTACGGGGTAGTTTCTTCATTTGAGGAGCTTCATCAGGTTGTCAAGAAAGAAGGGGTTGACCAAGTACTTTTGGGTTTGCCTGAGGGAAAACACGAAAAACAAGTAAGAGAGTTGAGTAAGAGAATTAAAAAGGAGCTTAAGATTCCAGTGCGATTGCGTTCGGAAGTACTGACGACGCAGCAAGCGTTGGAGAAGGCAATCGAATCGGGCAAGTCTAAAAAAGCTCGCCGAACTCTCGATGCCCTTTCTGCAGCCACCCTTTTGCAAGAGTACCTTGACGAGAGAGAACGCGTGCGACGGCCGCCCAGGACGACCTAGCCATTCTCTGAGGTGAATGGTAAGATCATAGCAAGTACGCTTAAACTCAATCTCTGACGAAAGGAGAAAGATTCGGTGCCTAAGGATAAGAAGGTTTTGATTGGGGTTATTCTGGCTGTTTTGGCCGCGTCCGTTTTTGTAATTTTCAATCCCTTTAGATTTACTGCTGAAATTACTCCTGACACCCAAGGATATTCTCCAACCAACGTGCCTAGAGCAGTTCCAACTTATGTTGAAGCGCCTGAGGAGAAATATACCTTTTCGAGTTTGGTCAGACAGGTTAAAGCAGGCGAGGTTATCTCGCTCCATGTTATCGAGAATAGGGTCACCGTTGAAACGGCGGATGGAAAATGGTCTTCCACTTCTTTTGGGAGTGGTGATCTTATCGAGCGGTTGATTTCTTTGGGTGTATCTGAGGAGCAGTTGGCAAATCTCGAGATTACCTATAGCATCCCTCCACCGTTCTGGCTGCTTCCCTTTATTCTAGTAGCAGGCAGTTTTATAGTGTTCGCCGTCATGGTGCGGAGGTCTAGCGGTACAAGCGGTCCTCTCAGTTTTGGCAAGAGCCACGCCAAAGAAGTTTCGGATGGTCAATTGATAACAACCTTCGAGGATGTGGCAGGTCTCATCGAGGCCAAAGAGGAGCTTATGGAGGTAGTTGAGTTTCTCAAAAATCCGGAAAGGTTCACGGCTTTAGGAGCTCGCATACCTAAAGGGGTCATTTTGTTTGGCCTTCCGGGTTGTGGCAAGACGCTCTTGGCAAGAGCAGTTGCGGGTGAGGCCGAGGTACCGTTCTTTCCCATATCCGGGTCGGAGTTCGTGGAGATGTTTGTGGGTGTGGGAGCCAGCCGAATACGGGATCTTTTCACCAAGGCCAAAGAAGCGGCCCCCTGCATTCTCTTTATTGATGAATTGGATGCGGTGGGAGGTCGGCGATCTGGTTTTGGCATGCCCAGTGCTCGTGAGCACGACCAAACTTTAAACCAGCTCCTTTCGGAGATGGACGGATTTGACCAACAAACAAACGTGATCGTGATTGGCGCAACCAACCGGTTGGATGTTCTTGACCCGGCCCTTTTGCGGTCCGGCCGCTTCGATCGCAGGATTGCGGTTGATCGTCCAGATGTCAGAGCCCGTGAAGCGATCTTTGAAGTACACGTTAAGGGCAAGCCCTTGTCCGATGATGTGGATTTGAGTAAACTTGCTCGAGCCACTCCTGGGCTCACCGGAGCGGATATCGAGAACATTGTCAACGAAGCTGCTATCCTAACGGCTCGGCACGGTAGAAAGGTAATTGGCAATACCGAGTTTGAGGATGCGGCCTTGAAAGTGGTTGCCGGGCCGGAGCGAAAATCTCGGGTTATTTCGGAAGAAGAAAAGAGAAAAATTGCTTATCACGAGGTCGGACACGCTTTGGCGATGCACTTTACAAAGGGCAGTGATCCGGTCCACAAGATTTCAATCATCTCGCGGGGTCTGGCTCTTGGATTCACTATGCCGCTTCCCGAAGAAGACCGAAATCTTCCTTCTTACGAGTGGCTGGTTGGACAGATCGTCGGTTTGTTGGGCGGTCGGGCGGCCGAAGAGATTGTTCTTGGGAAGAAAGGCATTACCACCGGAGCTTCGAACGATCTTGAGCGGGCAACCGATTACGCCCGTCGGATGGTCACGGAGTGGGGGATGAGCGAGAAAGTTGGTTTGCGCAGTTTAAACCCTCTTCCGGATGCGGCGGTGATGGAAAACCAATTTCGCGACACCCGTTCTTACTCGGATCACCTTGCCGAGACAATTGATGCGGAAGTGAAGCGAATTTTGGATGAGGCATACGATCAGGCTAAGGAGATCCTTGCCAGTCGGAGAGATATCTTGAAGAAAGTAGTTGAGAGACTCCTTGAGGTTGAGACGCTAGATCGTAAAGAGTTTCTAACGCTCGTCTCTTAGCTTTGTCTGTAAGGTCCTGATTTCAATGTCAGGACCTTTTTTTTGTTATTCTGATTTTAATGTTTGCTATTTCTTTGGAGCATTTACTTCGTCTGGTCGTCTCTTTTGTTTTGGGAAGTATTGTTGGTATTGAGCGGGAGATCAACAAAAAACCCGCCGGTCTTCGCACCCATACCGTGATTTCCTTAGCATCGGCACTTTTTACGATTCTTTCCGTAAGCGGTACTTTTGGTGACGGAGCTGTTGATCCTACGAGAATTGCTTCACAAGTGGTCGTGGGAGTGGGTTTTGTGGGTGCCGGAGTTATTATCTCAACCGGTGGTCATGTTAGGGGAGTGACTACTGCAGCTTCTCTTTGGATTGCAGCGGCAGTGGGGATGGCCTCCGGCCTAGGAGAATATATGTTGGCTCTTGTTACTACCGTTCTTGCCATCGTAGCTTTGGAGTTTTTTGTAATTTTTGAAGAACCTCTTAAAAGAAGAAAGAGTTGAAGACTTATTTTTGAGCAATTAGTCCGTTTTGCACAAATCCTGCCGATACTTTAAACTTGGTAAGAGATGTTAAAGACTAAATTTGTTTTTCTGTTTTTATTGGCCATTCTTTTAGGAGCAGGAGCAGTTGCCGCATTTTTTGTTTACGATATAAATTCACCAATTTCGCGGGAGGGTAAAAAAGAGGTTGTCGTTTCTCCCGGCGCATCTGTTGCGGAGATTGCCGGCGAGCTTGAGTCGGAGGGATTGATCCGCTCTGCGACAACGTTTAGTTGGTATGTCCGCTTAAAAGGTTTGAGTTCTAAACTCCAGGCAGGCCAGTATGAAGTTCCTCCCAACCTTTCACTCATCCAGATTGTTGAGCTTCTCGGGCATGGCACCTTTGATGTCCGGTTAACGTTTTTGGAAGGTTGGAGAAAAGAGCAATACCTTGAATATGCTCTGGAAAAGCTGGCTGTCAACGATGAAAGTTTTTCCGCCGAGTTTACCAGCTCAGCAAAAGATTTAGAAGGGTATCTTTTCCCAGATACTTATGTTGTTCCGGTAGACATAAGTGCCTCGGAGCTTGTGGAGATGCTCCGAAGCACCTTTGATTCCAAGTACGAAACCGAAGTTTCCTCTTTAGCATCGGCTTCCGGTTTGACCAAAGAACAGATTGTAATCATCGCTTCTCTCTTGGAGAGGGAAACCCTTGGCGGGGAGGATGAAATGAAAACCCTTGCAGGGATTATTATTAAAAGGTGGAATTCAGGTTGGAGGTTGGACATTGACGCAACCGTCCAATACATTGTGGGGCGTCATTGGAATGCCGAAGAGGATCAATGGGAGTGGTGGAAAGATAACCTGACCAGTGCAGACCTTGTAATAGACTCTCCTTACAACACCTATAAAAACAAAGGTTTGCCGCCGGGACCTATTTCAAATCCAGGATTATCTACCCTGCTTGCTGTAGCAAAATACAAGAAGAACACTCTTTACTGGTTTTATCTCCATGGCACGGATGGGGAGGTTCACTATGCCGAAACACTTGCCAAGCATAGTGCAAATAGGGCAAAATACCTGGTGAAGTAGGGGTCTGAATATTGACAGATATTCTGGTCTGTGCTAACTTACCTGTGTTAAGTGAATATGTACTCCTGTAAGCGCGTAAAGGCGTGGCCTTTAT